>CANTEW010000005.1 GCA_947652925.1 uncultured Lachnospiraceae bacterium | reverse complement strand
CCCCTGTTACCGCCGTGAAAGGGCGGTGTCTTAACCACTTGACCATGGAGCCATTCCCCTAACGCGAGATTAATATTACCATATCCTGCTGAGTAATGCAAGTGTTTTTTGAAAAAAATTTCGTCTTGTAATATTTATTTAAGACCGGTATGATATTGAGTATGAGGAGGCGTGCGATGGATAAGATCTTATTAGTGGAGGACGATGTGGAGATCAGTACCATGCTGAAGGATTTTCTGACGATGGAGGGATTTGGAGTGGTCACCGCGTTGGACGGGAAGAGCGCCTGTGAGCGCTTTTTTTCGGATCGTTTCAGCCTGGTCCTGCTGGATCTGATGATCCCCAAGATGAGCGGCATGGAGGTCATGAGGAGGATCAGGGATGCGGACACGGTCCCGATCATCATCTTATCAGCAAAGGACACGGATTCTGATATGACACTGGGCCTGGGTCTGGGGGCGGATGATTACATAACGAAGCCTTTTTCTGTTACGGAAGTATTGGCGCGGATCAAGGCGAATATCAGGAGGAACACACAATATGCCGCGGGTGCTCCAGAGCAGCAGCCAGTATTGAGGAGAGGCGGTCTTGTCATGGACCTTGTCCAGCACTCTGTGACAAAGGGCGGCGATAAAGTAGAGCTCACTTCGAAAGAATTTGAGATCTTGAGATCATTCCTGCAAGATCCCAGAAAGGTATATACGAAGGAACAGATATATTCCCTTGTGTGGAAAGATGCATATATGGGGGATGAGAATGCCGTAAATGTCCATATCAGCAGGCTGAGGAACAAGATAGAGGATGAACCCCGCAAGCCTCGGTATGTGATCACGGTGTGGGGGATCGGGTATAAGCTGGGGGATGTGGGAGATGAGTGAGGATACGGTCATATTTTTTCTGCTCGTCCTGGTCTTCGTCCTGTCCCTTGTCCTCTTATATCAGCGGTTTGCTTTCAGGAAGGGGACACAGCAAAGATAAGGCAGGTGAATGAGAAGCTGGAGGAGATCGGCGAGACGGACACTGATGAGCAGATCATGATCTTCACGGACGATCCTGTCCTTAAGGAACTGGGCGCGCAGATCAATGGCCTGCTGGCGGACCGGCAGAGAGTGAGAGCGGATTTCAGAAGGGCGGAGATCTCCTCTAAGAAAATGCTGTCGAATATATCTCATGATATAAAGACGCCTCTGACAGTCATATTGGGGTATCTGGAGATCATGCGCCTGGCACGCGGGGATGATGAGATGCTGCTCAAAGTGGAAGATAAGGCAAAAACAGGTCATGGATCTGATCGACCAGTTTTTTACATTGGCGAAACTGGAGGCCGGGGATATGGATATAGACCTCGGCAGGATCGATATCTGTGAAGTGTGCAGGGAGAATGTGCTGGGCTTTTACGATATCTTACTGCAGAAAGGTTTTGAGGTGGATCTGTCTATCCCTGAGACGCCTGTTTTTGTACAGGGGAATGGCCTGGGGCTGACGATCGCCAAGGGGCTTGCCGTCCAGATGGGGGAGATCTTTTTTTTGGACAGCACGCCGGATGTGAAAACGACTTTCACTATAAAACTGAAAAAGAATAGGATATTGATACCCTCACGACAGCCGGATCTCATATGCTGTGTATGCATGGTCAAAATGATACCCAAGTTTTTCTGCCAGGGATACAGACCATTTATTTTGGGCATCCCAGCTGGGGTACCAGCCCCGCTTTAGACATTCCAGGATCAGTTTCGCGCCGCAGGCGTAGGCAAGCCCTTTTCTGCGGTGGTCCTCCCGGGTGATGATCTCCACTTCTATGCCGCCCAGATAGCCGGAATAGGAGGAGGCGCCGGAGACAGGCTTCCCGTCTTTTAAGGCCACTGCCCCCAGGCCATGTTTTTGATACAGGGCATAGTCGTCATACTGCCGTACCCAGTCCTGGCACCAGGCAGCTTTTTTGCAATGCTGGAAGAGACGCTCATCGATCATCGCTAAAGTATAGCCCTCCGGCAGGGCAGCGGCTGCGGCATGGAGTTTTTCCGTGTTAAATATGCCGGGTTCTTTTTTTATGGCATAGCGGGTGACTTTCCGGGCTTTTGTCCCATAATGATCTTCGATCATCCTGCCCCATCGGTCGTCCTGGGGGACCATGATCACGTCTGGCGGCGTTGTGTTCCGACCTTTCCAGGGCTGCTGTGAGAGCAGCCTTCTGTCCGGTGTCCCGGCGAAGTAACAGAAATCTCCCAGTAAGATCATGGCGCAGGTGGGTCTTTCCAGGGAATCCACATAGAGATCCCCCATCACGCCCTGGAGGCAGGACCAGATCAGGGATTCCTGCCATCCGTCAAACAATGGTGCGGCTTTTTGGATCTGTTCTGTCGTATGGATCTTATAGACCATTTGTCTTACTCCTCTTCTGGATATTTTTTATCTTTCCAATACCACCATTTCAGCTTTTCGGCTTCACGCTGCGGGTGTTCGGCATAATAGACTGCGCAGCGGAAGACGTACAGGACACATCTGTCTTCTTGGAAGCCTTTTTTCAGGCAGTCCATGTGGTATAAGGTCTCAGGGTCTTTTCCTTTCAGGTCTGCGATGCACCGGATACCGATATTATGCAGGTGCCGTTCCATATTTGCACCGATACCGGGTATCTTTTGCAAGTCACTGTGGGGAAAAGGTGTCTTTGGATCTTCTGGCATGGTCATCTCTTCTGCGACCTCCATTTCTTTGTATTAGTTTTTATAGTATAGCACAGAATGTCTGACATGTCTGCCGGTAAGAACGCATAGATATAGAAAAAGCAGTTAAAGGGTCAGATCATGAGATTTCTCCTTTTTTTGTCGGAAGTCACTATACCGCTGATCATTTTCTACATCGTTGCTTTTGGTATCCTGCAGAAAGTCAAGGTCTATGAATCTTTTATCACAGGAGCGGCCGATGGCCTGAAGACGGTCGTTAAGATCCTCCCTACTCTGATCGGACTGATGGTGGCTGTCGGGATACTGCGGGGGTCTGGATTTTTGGATATGTTGGGTGAGTATCTGGGCAAGATTACGGATCCGCTGGGATTTCCAGCGCCTTTGGTGCCTTTGGCTTTTGTCCGCATGTTTTCATCTTCGGCGGCTACCGGGCTTGCCTTGGATATCTTTAAAGAATATGGAACAGATTCCCGTATCGGGACGATCGCCTCTCTGATGCTCAGTTGTACGGAAACGATCTTCTATACGATGTCGGTCTATTTTATGACGGCTAAGATCACGAAGACGCGCTACACCCTTGCGGGGGCGCTTTTGGCAACGTTTGCGGGGATCGTGGTGAGCGTAGCCCTTGCCACGGTCTGAGGAGTGGGACTTTTGGTGGAGGGAGTCGAAAAAAGCCTGGACATTTCATGTTTTTTGTTTTATAATATCAGACAGAAAAAATTAAATAGCATTTGTTGGTTTGGGAACCAGCCAACTGCAAGTTCCGCAAGGATCAAAAGGGAAACCGGTGCGAATCCGGTACGATCCCGTCACTGTATGAGGGAGCTTTGGGACGGTCAATACCACTGGGCTTTGTGTAAGTAAGTCTGGGAAGGTGTCTCAAAGTGTCGATCTTAAGTCAGGAGACCTGCTTGCAGTTCGTCATTGAGTATGATTCTTACGGAAGATAAGGAGCAGGCTTTTGTTTATATTGTTTTTTTGGCGTCCGTATCTGTGATACGGGCGTTTTTCTTATCCTATGGGATCACCGGCTCGATCTAAGAAACCAAAATGCTGGAAAGGTGAGGAGATATGAGGAAAACAAAAGGAGAGAAGAGATCGGGGAAGGGTTTGTTGAGAAAGGCGCTGGCTCTCAGTCTGGCCGGGACGCTGGCAGCTGCGATGCTGACAGGATGCGGCGGCTCGGGTGGGTCGGCGGACGCAAGGGATGATGCGGGCAAGAGCAGCAGCGCCAAGACAGAAGACGGAGACGGCAAACATCTGAACTTCGGATGCTATGTGTATTCTACATCATATGATCCGGCTGAGTATCAGAATGCAGCCTGGGACGGTATGCGCCATGGAGTTATGGAGGGTCTGTTCAAGTTCAAGGACGATCTGACTGTGGACTATGATCTCTGTGATAAATATGATGTATCAGAGGACAAGAAGACCTGGACATTCCATATCCGCGACGGGGTGCAGTTTTCAAACGGTAACGACTGCAATGCGCAGGCAGTGGCGGATTCACTGAACCGTCTCTATACGGTCTGTGCTACGGATAAGAAAAGCTCCACACCGGAGACGTATCTGCAGACGGAATCCATCACCGCAGACGCAGACGCCAACACGGTGACCATCGTCACATCTGAAGCTTATGCAGATATCACATCTATCCTCTGCTTTCCATTCTATACGATCATGGATGTGGAGGGGGATACCACAGACGCGGAGCACGATTATACAGCAGACGCTACTTCAGTGATCGGCACAGGTCCTTATGTGATCTCTTCCATGGACGAGACGACGAAATGTTCAGAACTGGTGAAGAATGAACATTACTGGAACGGGGAAGTGCCCTATGACAGCATTTCCGTTATCTTTATCGAAGACGACAGCACGAAAGCCAGCGCCTTAAAGACAGGGGATATCGATCTGACAGAGAATATCACAACGGCCAGCGATCTGGAAGAACTGTCAGGGGACGACGCTTATTATGTATCCAAGACCCCTGGTATGCGGACTGGCTTTGCCTATGTGAATTTCAACGGTATCCTGGGAAAAAACGAAGCGCTGCGCCAGGCTGTGTTCAAAGCTGTGGACGGCCAGACCCTCTGTGATGTGACCGTGGGCGGGATGTATACATACGGTCCGGCAGTCCTTCCGTCTACACTTTCCTATGATCAAGAGTCCTTAAAAAATGACTTTGAGTATGATGTGGAAGGCGCAAAGAAGCTCCTGGATGACGCGGGCATCAAAGACAGCGATGGGGACGGATTCCGCGAGCTTGACGGCGAGAATATCACATTGCAGTACATCACATACACCAACAGATGCCTGAGTGATTTTGCGGAGGCGATCCAGATATCCCTGTCTGAGATCGGTATTGATGTGAATGTGAACAACACGGACTCTGATACAGAGTGGAATATGATGCAGGCGGGAGAATATGACCTGTGCGACTCCAACTGGACCACAGTGGGGACCGGCGAGCCCAGTGCATTTCTGAAAAACTGGTACGGCGGTGACAAGGGGAGTGAGTTCTATGTGAACAGCCAGGGAACGAATTACTGCTGGTATGAAAACGATGAATACGATAAACTCTACGATCAGTATATGGCCTCCACGGATCTGGATGAGCGCGCCGATCTGGTCATCAAGATGGAACAGATCCTGATCGACGACTGCGCAGTATTGGTACATGGATATTACAATAGTACATTCATTTCCAACGCGTCGAAAGTATCGGGCGCCGATATCCATACGGTGGATTATTACTGGCTCTCCAATGAGATCGCACCGAAATGATGCTACAGATATCCGCAGCCGGGAGGGGGATCTCTTCCCGGCTCCCAGATCTGGCGATCACCTCAATGGTGGTATATGAAAGGGGGAAGAAAGATTTGTCAATAAAACAATTGGGAAAAAGGCTGGGTCAGATCGTCATCGTGCTGGTGGGCATCAGTTTTTTGACCTTTCTTTTGACTTATATGGCGCCGGGGGATCCGGTGCGCACCATGTATGCGGCGTCAGGTATCGTGCCCAGCGAGGAAGTCATGCAGCAGACACGGGCGGAGATGGGACTTGACCGTCCGTTCCTGGTCCAGTACGGGGATTGGCTGACGGGATGTCTGAGGGGTGACTTCGGTACTTCTTATTCTCTGAAAAAGCCGGTGCTGGATCTTCTGGGATCCAGACTGTGGCCCACGATGAAGCTGGCGCTGTTCTCGATGATCTTGATGCTGATCGTCTCCATACCCTTTGGCATGCTGGCGGCGGTGAACAAGAACAGATGGATCGACAGCCTGGTCCGTGGATTTACTTTTCTCGGCGTATCTGTGCCGAATTTCTGGGTGGGCCTTTTGCTGATCTCTTTTTTCTGTGTTCAATTGAAATGGTTCCAGGTGGTCTCTACAGACATCACTTTCAAAAATATGATCCTCCCGGCGGTGACGCTGGCTTTTGCCATGTCTGCGAAATATACGCGACAGGTGCGCACGGCGGTGCTGGAAGAGTTGAGCCAGGATTATGTGACAGGCGCCCGGGCGCGGGGTGTGAAAGAATGGAAGATCCTGTGGCTGAACGTATTTCCCAATTCTCTGCTCCCGCTGATCACCATGCTGGGGCTTTCTGTGGGATCCCTGTTGGGCGGTACAGCGGTGGTGGAGGTCATCTTCTCCTATCCGGGGCTGGGGAGCCTGGCGGTGTCGGCGATCACATCTTATGATTATCCGCTGATCCAGGGATATGTGCTGTGGATCGCGCTGATCTATATGGTGATCAACCTGGTGGTGGATATTTCTTATAATTTTGTAGATCCCAGAATGAGAGAGAAGAGGTGATACTGTCCATGAAAGATTTTGTGGAGAAGAACAGGTCTTTTATATTTTTTTGCTTTTTAGTCCTGCTGGTGGTGCTGGTGGCGGTCTTTGCACCGTTTTTGGTAAGGGGCCAAGATCCGACGGAAGGCGCGCTGGCAAACGCCCTGCAGAGACCCAGCGGCGAACATTGGTTTGGGACAGATAAACTGGGCAGGGATATTTTTGCGCGGGTGATCTACGGGACGCGGACGTCCCTGACGGCGGCGCTCAGTGTGGTCACGATCATCTTTGCCGTGGGCACGGTCTTAGGCATCCTGGCCGGGTACTTCGGCGGGGTGGTGGATGCGGTGATCATGCGTTTTTCAGATATGATGGTATCCTTTCCGGGCATGGTCCTTGCGATCGCGATCGCAGGTATCCTGGGGGCCAGCATCCAGAATGCGGTCCTTGCGATCTCCATGGTGAGCTGGACGAAATATGCGCGCCTGGCGCGGAGCCTGGTGCTGAAGATACGTCACCGGGATTATGTGGCGGCGGCTGTGGTCACCGGGTCTAAGACGCCGTACATCCTGATGAGATATATGCTCCCCAATGCTCTGCCCACACTGATCATCACAGGGGCGACGGATATCGGCAGCATGATGCTGGAGCTGGCAGGGCTGTCTTTTCTGGGTTTCGGGGCGCAGGCGCCCATACCAGAATGGGGTTTGATGCTCAATGAGGGAAGGGCTTACATGGCGGCGGCGCCGTGGCTGATGATCTTCCCCGGCCTTGCGATCTTTATCGTAGTGGTAGTCTTCAATCTGTTCGGCGACAGCCTGCGGGATGTGCTGGACCCCAGAGATGAGTAAAGGAGGGGATGGAGCATGTTGGGATTAAGAGATGTTACGATATCTTATAAAGGGCGGCCAACGGTCAAAGGTTTTGACCTCTCTCTCGGACAGGGGAAGATCTGCAGCATCGTGGGAGAGAGCGGCAGCGGGAAGACGACGGTGATCCGGGCGGTCCTGGGACTCCTGGGCGGCGGAGGCAGAGTGACGAAGGGGGATATCCTGTTTGAAGGAAGATCTCTATTGTCCAATACAAAGGAAGAGTGGAGACGGCTCAGAGGAACGGATATCTCCATGATCTTCCAGGATTCCGGCGCGATGACCAACCAGACTAGGATCATCGGCAGGCAGTTTGTGGAATATATCCGCACCCATGAGGATATGACAAAAAAAGACGCCTGGGATAAAGGGATCCAGATGCTGGAACGCATGCGCCTGCCCAGCGGCGACAACATCATGAAAAGCTACCCTTTCCAGTTATCGGGCGGTATGCGGCAGAGGGTAGGGATCGCCATGGCTATGACTTTCCAGCCGAAACTCTTGCTGGCGGATGAACCCACCAGCGCGCTGGACGTGACGACACAGGCGCAGATCGTGCGTCAGATGATGGAACTGCGGGATACCTATAAGACAAGCATCATCGTGGTGACCCATAACCTGGGGGTGGCGGCTTACATGGCGGACTATATCGTTGTCATGAAGGACGGGGAGATCGTGGACGCGGGCGACCGTGAGAAGATCCTCC
This sequence comes from uncultured Lachnospiraceae bacterium, assembly GCA_947652925.1. Classification (GTDB taxonomy): domain Bacteria; phylum Bacillota; class Clostridia; order Lachnospirales; family Lachnospiraceae; genus MGBC164599. The sequence continues at coordinate 83,399 of CANTEW010000005.1, read as the reverse complement.
ATCATCCTCAGAGCGAGTATACAAGGAACCTGTTGGAGGCAGTACCGTCGTTGGGAGGTGAACGTTATGTTTGATGAGAAAGACATGATCCTGGATGCGAGACATGTGACACGCAAGTTCCCGGCTTCCAATGGCAGGACGCTGGTGGCGTGCAACGATGTCAGCCTGCGTCTGTATAAGGGCAAAACTCTGGGTCTGGTGGGAGAATCCGGCTGTGGAAAGAGTACATTCATGCGTTTTCTGGTCTCACTGGATACGCCTACAGAAGGTGAGATCTTTTTTCATGGAAACGACATCACGAAGATGAGGGGGGAAGCGCTCCGGCAGAACCGTCAGAAGATCCAGATGGTATTCCAGGATCCTTCCGGTTCTTTTAACCCCAAGATGAAGATCCGGGATATCATCTGCGAGCCGCTGATGAATTTTAAGCGGATCAAAAAAAGCGAAAAGGACGCAGTGGCGAAAAAGTATCTGGAGCTGGTGGACCTTCCGGCAGAGTTCGCGGACCGCTATCCCCATAACATGAGCGGCGGCCAACGCCAGAGGATCGCCATCGCCAGGGCCATCGTGCTGGAACCGGAGATCGTGGTCATGGATGAGGCCACCTGCGCCCTGGACGTTTCTGTGCAGAAGACGATCATAGAGCTGGTGGTAAAACTGCAGAAAGAGAAAAATATATCCATCGGTTTTATCGCCCACGACCTGGGTCTGATCCAGTCTTTCGCCCATCAGATCGCGGTCATGTACCTGGGGGATATCGTGGAGGTGATCCCGGCAGAGGGATCAGATAAGAATGCGGTACATCCGTACACAAAAGCGCTGATGGGCGCTATCTTTGATATCAATATGGATTTTTCTAAGAAGATCGAGAGTATCGAGAGCGAAGCGCCTAGTCCCCTGGACGTTCCAAAAGGCTGCCCTTTCCAGGACCGCTGTGGGCATTGTATAGGCATATGCCGGCAGGAGCATCCTGTCTTGACAGAACTAAAGCCGGGGCATGAGGTGTCTTGTCATGTCTTTGGAAAGAGAGGAGGAAAAGCGTGAAAAGGTTCGTTTTTATCCTGCTGGCGGTCCTGCTCGTGTTCGGTGTGGTGAGCTGTTCCAGCAGGAAAAAAGATGTAGATGACGAAGCGGTACATAAGATCGGAGTAGCCGTCTATGATGTGACGGATGATGAAGTGATCGCGTTCCGTGATTATCTGACAGGTTATATCAAAAAATGCTTTCCGGAGGTGGAGTTCTGTTATTCTTATGCCATCCGCAGTGCGGAAGATGAGATGGATTTTTTGGAGGAGGCCTGCGCGGAAGGGGTCGAAGGGATCATGTCCTTCATCACGTATGATCTGGCGGCGGAGGTGGATCTCTGTGCGTCAAAAGGCATATACTATATGCTGGCTTCCGGAACGGTCACAGAGGAGGCATATGAGGCAGTAGCGGACGATCCTTATTTTGTAGGAGTGGTAGGACCCGGACTTGAGATCGAACACCAGGCCGGTGCGGATCTGGCGGACTATTTTATCAACGAGATGGAAGGGGACTCCTATATCCTGTTCACCGGCGGCGCGGCCATAGGCAATGAGATGCATCGGATGCGCTCTGTGGGGGCTTTGGAGGTCTTTGAAAAAAAATTCGGCGATCTTGGAGAGGACGTGGAAGAGCTGGCAGCGACGGAGGAAGTGGTGAGATTGACATTGGGTGACAGCACTCTGACCGTTTTCCCAGGGTATACCACAAGAGAAGAAGTAGGAGAGAAGGCAGTGGAAGAATTGGAGAGTACGGAGTACGACTTTGCCCTTTCCATGTTCTCCATGTACAGCATGGTGGATGTGTTCAGAAAAGAAGGGGTGAGACAGGGTGTGATCGACTGTTACAGCATGACGAACAAAGATCTGTTTGCGGACGGGACGCTGTGTTATGTGGCAGGTAAATCCAGTTCTATGATCGGGCCTTCTTTTGCCGCCATGTATAATGCTGTGACCGGGTACGGGGAAGAGTTCCGTGAAGACGGCAGGGCATTTAAGATGACCCAGGGATACTGGATATCAAAAGATAGAAAAGAATACGACGATCAATATGCATTAGCCACAGGTATTTATGTGAATGCTTATAATTATGAAAATCTGTGTTCTGTGATGAAAGGATATGATGAGAAAGCCAGCTTTGAGAAGCTGAAAGCTCTGACAGAAGCCTATACGCGCAAGGATGCACAGGCCAGGAGAGGACAATAGACAAAGGAGGAAGATCGATCATGAAAGATCATAAAAAAAGCCGTGGCCGCAAACAACATAGCCGCGGCCAAAGACATGAGAACAAACATGATGGACACGTACATGAGCATGAGCATGAACAAGGCCACGGACACAGCCATGAGCATGACCATGGACACGACCACGAGCATGGGGACGACTGCGGACATGACCATGGGCACGACCATGACCATGGGGATGGATGCGGCTGCGGGCACGATCATGGCCCAAGGGATGAGGCCACCCGTTCCCACACACATTTTGTCATAGAACATCATCATACACAGGGGCATCCGGACGATTGCGATTGTGAAGTGTGTAATCCCCATGTGGAATACTGCGATGTGTGTGGGGAATCCCTGGCGAGATGCAACTGCGTGATGCCGGATGAGAAGATGGAGAAACGTGTCTACATCCTGGAAGGACTGGACTGCGCCAATTGTGCGGCGAAAGTGGAAGCGAAGATCCGCCAGATGCCGGAAGTGGAATACGCTTCTGTGGCATATGCAACGAAGCAGCTGCGTGTATCCGCCCAGGATCATGCCGGTCTGATGGAGAAGATGCAGGCCACGGTGGATTCTATCGAGGACGGCATCACCCTGGTCCCAAGGAACAGGAAAGCGGCGACGACGGTCTCCAAGACGAAGGTCTATGTCCTGGAAGGGCTGGATTGCCCCAATTGCGCGGCGAAGATCGAGCATAAGATCAAGACGATGGAGGGCGTGGATGATGTCTCTGTCACTTATGCCAATAAGCAGATGCGTCTCTCGGCGGGACGGCCGGATGTACTGATCCCAGAGATCCAAAAAGCGATCGACGCTATGGAAGATGGCATCACGGTCGTCCCTAAAGAAGAGGTCAAAAAGAGCGAGAAGAAAGAGAAAGAAAAAGAACAGAACCCTCTGATCGGGATCGGGATCGGAGCCGTCTTATTCCTGATCGGTTTTGGCATGTTACACATAGGCGGGCTGGAAGAGTCGGACATACGGCTGCTGCCCCTGTTCATCGTCTCTTACCTGATCCTCGGGGGGAAAGTCCTCATGACGGCCGGGAGGAATATCAAAAAAGGGCAGATCTTTGATGAGAATTTCCTCATGTGTATCGCTACGCTGGGGGCTTTTGCCATCCGTGAATTCCCGGAAGCGGTGGGCGTCATGCTGTTTTACCGCATTGGTGAATATTTTGAAGACCGGGCTACGGAGCAGAGCCGTTCCCAGATCATGGACGCGGTGGATCTCCGGCCGGAGGTGGTCAATCTGGTGGTGGGAGATGAGGTGCGCGTCATGGATGCAGAGGAAGCCGTGGTGGGAGATATCCTCCTGGTCCGTCCCGGCGACCGTGTGCCGCTGGACGGCGTTGTGATCGAGGGGGAGACCCGTCTGGATACGTCTGCGATCACGGGGGAGCCTGTCCCGGTCAAGGCGGGCGTGGGTGATCTGGTCAATTCCGGCTGTGTCAATACCTCCGGACAGATCAAGATCCGTGTGGAGAAGATCCTGGAAGAGTCCATGGTCACGCGTATCCTGGATTCTGTGGAGAATGCGGCGGCGAGCAAGCCCGCCATCGACAAATCCATCACCCGTTTTGCACGGGTCTACACACCGTTTGTGGTGCTGTTTGCCGTGATAGTAGCTGTGGCGCTGCCCTTTATCATCCCTGGCTGGCATTTCTTTGTAGATGCGGACTATGCGGGGACGGTGGGGGTCGTCTATGGGACGTCGGGAACGGCTTCTGTGCTGACGGCGCTGACTTTCCTGGTCATCAGCTGTCCCTGTGCGCTGGTCCTCTCTGTACCGCTGGCATTTTTCTCAGGGATCGGGGCGGCTTCCAAGAAGAATATCCTGTTTAAGGGCGGCGTGGCCATTGAATCCCTGAAGAACATCAAAGCCGTGGTCATGGATAAGACCGGGACGATCACAAAAGGTAACTTCGTCGTGCAGAACAGTGTCTGTGCCGATGAGAGCATGACATCACAAGACTTGCTGTCGCTCAGCGCCAGCTGTGAGCTGTCGTCCACCCATCCCATCGGGAACAGTATCGTGGAGGCGGCCAAGAACGCCGGCCTTGAGATCGAACGCCCCTCCAAAGTGGAGGAGATCGCGGGCCATGGCATCCGGGCTGAGATCAGCAAAGGCGTTGCCCTCTGTGGGAACAGGAAGCTGATGGAGGCGAACAAAGTGGATCTGTCCGGCTATAAGAAAGAACAATTTGGCACGGAAGTCCTTGTTGCGCTGAACGGGCGTTTTGCAGGACATATCGTGATCGCGGATACGATCAAACCGGATGCGGTGACGGCGATCGCCAAGACGAAGAAGTACGGGATCGTCACGGCCATGCTGACAGGCGACGCGGAAGACAGTGCGAGGGCAGTCGCGGAGGAAGCGGGGATCGATGAGGTCCATGCAAAATTGCTCCCGGAAGAGAAATTCAAGGAGCTGGAGAAGATACGCGCCAAACATGGGAGCGTGATGTTCGTAGGCGACGGTATCAATGATGCACCGGTCCTTGCCGGGGCGGATGTGGGCGCGGCTATGGGCAGCGGCGCAGACGCGGCGATCGAGGCGGCGGACGTGGTGTTCATGACTTCCGAGATGGATGCGATCCCCCAGGCGATCGATATCGCCCGGGCTACGTCCAGGATCTCCTGGCAGAATGTATATTTTGCTCTGGCAGTCAAAGTGATCGTCATGGTCGCCGGATTATTCGGGTTCGCAAATATGTGGGTAGCGGTATTTGCGGATACAGGCGTATCGGTGCTGTGTCTCCTGAATTCGATCCGCATCTTATATAGAAAATAGTCCGGAAGTGGGAGGTCTTTTAAGAAACTATGGAGAAAAAAACGCTGGACCTTACAAAAGGAAATGTTTTTCTGGTATTGCTCCTGTTCGTTCTGCCGATCATTTTGGGAAGTCTGATACAGCAGCTGTATGTAACGGCAGACGCGGTCATCGTGGGGCGTTTCAATGGAAAGAGCGGCCTTGCCGCGATCGACAGTGTACACACGGTCTTTAAATTTCCACTGAATTTTATGAGCGGCCTGGCGGCGGGGGCGACGATCCTGATATCCAGGTACTATGGCGCAAAAGACAGGGAGAGCCTGCATTGTTCCATACGGACGGCCTATACAGTGGCGGTCGGCCTGGGTATCGTATGTTCTGTCGCCGGCGTGTTCCTGACACCTTTTCTTCTGGATATCATGGCTGTGCCGGAAGAGATATACGCACAGACGGCCATCTACACCCGGGTCTATTTTGGAGGGATATGGGCGATGGTCCTGTATAATATGGCGTCCGGTATCTTACGGGCGCTGGGGGACTCCATGCGGCCTTTATATGTGCTGATCCTCTGTTCGGCCCTTAATATAGCGGGCGACTTGCTGTTGGTGGGTGTGTTCCGCATGGGCGTCGGCGGGGCGGCCGCCGCGACTGTTTTCGCCCAGATCGTCAGTGCCGTGTATACGATGTGGCTGCTGGCTGGGATCGAACGCGAGGGAGGACAGAAGAAGATCTGGCATATGCATTTTTGTAAAGAACATATGATGTCCATGATCAAGACGGGATTTCCCCTGGCGCTCCAGTCGGTCCTCTTTCCCATTGCCAATTCTATTGTCCAGGCCAGTGTGAACAGTATGGGTACAGACCAGATCGCGGCCTGGGGGATCTGTGATAAGCTGGATATGCTGATCTGGCTGATCGCGGATGCCATGAGCCCCGCGCTGACCACCTATACGGCGCAGAATGTGGGAGCGAAAAAAGTGGGGCGTGTGAAACAAGGCGCACTGGCAGGAGCGGGGATGTCGGCCGCCTGTGTAGCCATTATCAGCGCTGTCCTGTTCTTTGGAACGAGGATCATGGGGCATTGGTTTATCGCGGCGGAGGATGCGAAGGATGTGGTACCGCTCTCGGTCCATTATATGAGGATGATGGCCCCGTTCTTTGTATTCTATGCTCTGGCGGAAGCCTTTTCCGGAGCCTGCTGCAGTATGGGCGATACGGTAAAACCTATGTTCATCACGCTGTTCTGCACCTGCCTGCTCCGGGTCGCAGGCATCCTGACCATCTTGCCCGGACATAGGAGTATGGAATGCATCGTATGGCTCTATATCGCCTCCTGGGTGGCCACGGGGGTTGCTTTTTCCGTCATGTTCCTCATAAGGGAGCGTGGTCTGGAGCGTGCCTGAATGCTGCACAGAGGATAGATGGAAGATCAGAAAAAGGATGCGGTAAAGTCGTGATGACTTTGCCGCATCTTTTTCTTTGGTCTATGTATAGGAGTTTATCCACGCAGGCGGAATCTCTGGATGGAGACTTTCAGCTTTTCTGCCTGGTTGAGCAGTTCTTGGGCTGAGGCCGCGGATCTTTCCGCAGTGGCGGCGTTGGTCTGTACCACTCCGGATATCTGGTCCATCCCCTCTGCCAATTGTGACAGAGCCTCGGCCTGCTGTGTGGCGGATCTTGCGATCTGACCCACAAGCTCTGTCGATCTCTTCGCCTCGGTGACGCTTACGGAAAGTGATCCTGTTGTATCTGCCGACAGGGAAGTCCCCTGTTCCACCAGATCCATAGATTCTTTGATCAGTTTGGAGATATTCTGAGCGGCTTCTGCACTCTTATTGGCCAGGCTCTGCACCTCGTCTGCCACAACTGCGAATCCTTTTCCTGCTGAACCGGCGCGGGCTGCCTCGACAGCCGCATTGAGAGCCAGGATGTTCGTCTGGAAAGAGATATCCTCGATCGTCTTGATGATCCCGCTTATCTGTTGGGAAGATCTGGAGATATCCTCCATGGCGGATGTAAGATCCTCCATTTTCTGATCACAGACGGTCAGCTGTTTGGCGGCATCGATGGAACATTTGCGGGCTTCCTCTGCGTCCCGGGATGTATTGTTCACCTGTTCGGATAAAGAGTGGATACTGGACAACAGCTGTTCGACTGCTGCCGCCTGCTCTACAGCACCTTTGGAGAGTACCTGGGCGTCTTCGGCCACGTGTCCGGATTCCTCAGAGACCTGTCCTGCCGTTATATTGATATGGGAGAGCGCCCCGTTCAATGCATCCAGGATCTGGCGCATGGCATTCTGGATGGGCAGGAATTCGCCCCGGTAATCGTTGCCGATGGAGAGGTCCATATCCCCGTCTGCCATCCGCGCCAGTTTTTCATCAATGTCGTCGATATATTTTTTTAGTTCCCGTTTTGTCTCATGGATAGATCCCACCAGCATCCCGATCTCTGAGCTGTCTGCTTCCAGGGCAAATTCGGCGGAGAGATTCCCCTGGGAGATCTCCCCCATCTGATCGCGGACAGAGAGTACAGGGGTTAAGATCTGTCTCCTGGTGATCGTCGTGACAAATAGCTGCAAGGCTGCGACCAGGATCACTGCGATAAATATGATCACTTTGATGATCCGTACCCGGACATTCAATCTGTGTACCTGTGTATAGGTCCTTTCGTCCAGGGTCTCCAGGAATTCTTCTTTCAGTGAATCGATCTGTGCGATCGACTCGCTGTATTCTGTTCCGTAGACGTAGTCCAGTGCTTTTTCCATATCCCCTGCCTGGACGTTTTCCATAGCTTGTTCTTCCAACGGGACCAGTTCATTGGAGAGCGCGGACATATCATCGATCATACCCTGTTCCTGGGCAGTGATCCCGATCTCCTGCATGGCCGCGACGCCTTTATCACGGTTTTTAAGATCGTTGACTTCCTTCCAGTAGTCGTCATAATGTTCCTGGTCGCCTGTAGACGCATAGGCGCGCACTTCGTTTGTGAGAGAAGCGGAGCCGTTCATGAAACGGTTTGCATTGTAGGTCAGGTCGAACCGTTCTTCATTGGCTTCATTGAGACGGTCGGTGGTGCTGCTGTAAATGAGTAGGAGCAGAGCCGTCAGCAATAATGCCAGGATAGAGATCCCATTTAAGATGATGATCAGTTTGGATTGGTTTATCGCTTTTTTCATTCTATCTTCCCCTTTATGTACTTTCTTTAAGTTTACAAAAAATTTGGAGAATATTCAACACTATTTGTGAGATTTTTTGTAAATATCTATCATTGATGAGATAAGAGCGCAAAGGAGAACATCAGATGCAGGATATCTTCCGGGTCATCTGGTCTCAGAGGGGTGAGCTGCTGGATCTTCTTCATCCTGTACAGGAATGTAGTACGGTGTATATGCATGGCATCAGCAGCTTTGGAAGCATTCTGGCCACATAAGAAATATTGACGGAGGGTGGCCAGAAGTTCTGTCCCGGGATGGCTGGCATCATATTTTTCTAATATGCGTATGGCTGGATGGTATAATTCCTGTGCCGGGTAGTCTTCGGTACTCTTTTGGAAGATATAGCTCATGGAATAAGCTGAAAAATCGTATCTCCAGAGGTCAGGATCTGTCTGGCTGCCGATCCGTAGGGCATCCGCTGCCTGCCGGCCATAGAGATAACAATTGAAAATATCAGAGAACCGATCGCTCATACCGGCTTTGAACAGGTCATCACGCAGGAAGATGGGGAGGTCTTCCTGGAAACGGTCAAGGTTTTTATCCATGCTCAAGTCATATACACAGAATATGCCGCTATCCATCTCGATGGCGCGGATAGCAGGGAACTGCTCCTCTATCTGGAAACAGAAATATCCCAGTGTCTGGGTAGAATTTATATGGCCTTCCGATATGAGTCTGAGGACCTGGTAAGTGTGGGCGGGCAGCCAGCCGATGGATTGGAAAGTCTGTATGGCATCTGGCCGGTCGACCTGGCTGCCTTGCAGGAGTTTCCGCAGATAACTGTATATCCTTTCGCTGCTGGATCTTTTTGATCGATGTTCATAACAATGGCGGTAGCATGTGGATAGATGTTCGCTGAGATATTCTAGGAGTATGAAGGTCTCTTGTGTATCCTGGCCTGAAGGGACGGCGATGATCAGTCTGGCCAGGTATCCTCCCGGGTAGTCGATATTGTAATAGTAGATCTTATGGCCGTCCAGCGTAGTATAGGGATAATATGTCAGACCGTTTTTTGAAAATGTTTTGTCAAAGTCAGGGCAGTCCAGATAGAGGGTCTGGATCTCCTGTGTATCCATTTTCCCGGATGCTATCCCATCACGCCAGAAAGGTACAGCGTCGTAGCTGTGGCAGGCCGCGATCTTATAGTCGCTGTCGATGATCATAAAGCTCATCTTCAGGTAGCTGCAGCTTAGTTCCATCATCTTGGAGTAGTTGTGTTCCACTTTTGAGAGGATGAGGATCTGGCTGGTCCAGGTCTGGAAATCTGTGCAGGCCTGTAGAGTGTCATTGACAGCCTGGATAGAGTCTGTGTACAGCAGGGACCAGCCTTTTTCCTGCTCATAGAGAGGCCAGTCCTGTTCTGGGATCAGAAAGAGTATATCAGATCGGGGGACAGAGGGCAGTCTGCCGCCGTGGTTTGCCACGTCATATAGATACAGAGTGTCTTGTCCGTGACAGCGGCCGTCCCACAGCATGATCCGGGAGATCTTTTTCTGAGAGTTCCAGACCCCTATATGTTCTGTGGGATATTTTTGCCGGAGCTGATGGTCCAGAAGAGCGTAGGTCAGGTCCATGAGAGGTCTCCTTTCATACAGGCTTTGCTACAGATTATAGTAAATTTACCGGCAAAAATCAACATTTGGAGAATGGCAGATCTTTTCATACTCCTTTATAATGACGGCAGCGATGAAAAAACTATATGGACAATGTGCCGAAAGGAGAAAGGATCGATGGCAAGAGAAAAGTTCCAGGAAAAAGAATTGGAAGTAGTGAAAATGCACCGTGCAGGTGCTTCTGAGATGTTTAAGGATATGGGATATCCGTTTCCCAGTGAAGAACCGATCTTTGACCGTCCGATCACGGAAAAGGAGAATTTCCGCCTGCTGTTCTCAGGGGAAAAGCCTTATTGGGTCCCATCAGGGGGATGGGCGTTCTGTGATATCAATGTGTTCCGCCCCAGGATCCATCCGGATAATGTGGCCACCCATATCATCTGCGATGGAGAGGCGCCCTATCACTATGATAGCATGACTATGAAGAGCAGCTGGTTCGATCTGGAATGGGTGTATGTCCCGGTGGCAGGCGGGGCAACGGTAAAACCGGGGAGTCCCAAAGTGGAAGATATGGATGTGTGGGAAAAGTCGATCACAATGCCAGATCTGGATGATCTTGACTGGGACAGTGTGGCGGAGAAGAACCGGGAATATCTGGATACTCCACAGCTGAACCAGTTGGGGATCTTGAGTGGCTTCTGGGAGAGGCTCATGTCCCTGATGGATGTGGAAGGTGCGGCGATCGCTCTGATCGATGAGGATCAGAAAGAGGGGGTGAAACGCTTTTTTGATCAGTATGCGGATCTTCTGATCGAGTATATCGACCGGATGAAAAAACGCTGTGCTATTGACTGTGTGCTGATCCATGACGACTGGGGCCATCAAAATTCTGCTTTCTTTTCATTGGATACAGCGATGGAGATGCTGGTACCCTATCTGAGGCGTGTTACGGACGCTGTCCATGAGAGGGGCATGTATTTTGAACTGCACAGCTGTGGGAAAAATGAGGCCCTCGTGCCGGCGTATATCGCCGCGGGAGTAGATCTGTGGTGTCCCCAGCCGATCAATGACATAGACATGTTGGCGGATAAATATATAGACCAGCCGATCTTCTTCGGACAGCAGGGATCGATCATCCCCGAAGGCGCCAGTGAAGAGCAGATCTGCCAGATGGCAGGAGAGTGGTTTGAGAAAAATAAGGACAGACATGTGATCACAGCGTTTACAGGGGCGGATCCTGTCTTTATGCAGGCTCTCTATAAGATCAGCCGCAATGGTTATATGTAGGGACTTCTAACCAGGTTCCAACAGACTGCAAAAAGGAGCCGTCAGGTGATCTACCTGGCGGCTTCCGGTGCGTAGGTGTCTATAAAGTCATCTTCAGAGAGGATGGGGATCCCCAGTTCCCTGGCTTTTTTATTTTTGGATGAATTGGAGGAGGTGTTATTGTTGATCAGATAGTGGGTCTTCCCGGTGACGCTGCCGGTCACTTTGCCGCCTTTGGATTCGATCAGTTCTTTTAGTTCTTTCCGGTTGGTGAAGTGTTCAAGGGTACCTGTGATCACGAAAGTCTTTCCCTCCAGAGTGCTGTCTGCGGGGCCTTCCACGGCTTCTATATGGAGCTGGCGGCTCAGATGTTCCCAGAGTTTTTTGTTCTCTTCCCGGGCCAGGTAGGTGGCCAGGTTTTTGGCCAGTACAGGGCCGATGCCGTCTATACTGCTGATCTCTTCTTCTGTGGCCTGCATGATCTGTCCCATATCCTGGTCAAAATGCCTGCAGATCAGTTTTGCATTGGCAAGTCCGATGCCTGGGATCCCTAAGCTGTACAGGACTCGGGGGAGGGTCGTGGTCCTGGCTTTTTCCAGGTTTTCCATGAGGTTTTCGTAAGATCTTTCTCCAAAGCCCTCCATATCGATGATCTCCTCTTTGTATCGGCTGAGTCCGAACAGGTCGGAAAGATCCTGCAGGAAGCCTTTGCCGATGAATTTTTCCAGGGTGGCTTCTGAAAGCCCCTCGATGTTCATGGCGTCCCGGCTGGCGAACAGGGTGAATGATTTGATCTTCTTGGCGGGGCAGAGGGGGTTGGGGCAGCGCAGGACTTTTACGTCTTTGTCCTGGTCTATCTGTGTCTCACCCCTGCAGGCGGGGCAGATCTGGGGGATATCCAGTCTTTTGCTCCTTGTGAGGTTATCGGCGATCTGGGGGATGATCATGTTGGCTTTGTACACCTGGATCCGGTCCCCGATCCCCAGTTCCAGTTCTTCCAGGATGCTGATGTTGTGGACGCTGGCACGGCTGACCGTGGTGCCTTCCAGTTCCACAGGGGAGAAGATCGCTATCGGGTTGATCAGTCCGGTCCGGGAAGGAGACCACTCGATCTCTTCCAGGGTGGTCTCCCGGATCTCATCGGCCCATTTGAAGGCGAAGGAATTGCGTGGGAATTTGGATGTATGTCCCAGGGAGGCTCCATAGGAGATGCTGTCGTAGACCGCCACCAGACCGTCCGAGGGAATCTCATTTTCTGTGATCTTGGAGGAGAAATACTCCATCGCTGTGTCCAGGGTATCGCCGGTCACGATCCGGTACTCCACCACCTGGAAGCCCTGTCCTGCCAGGAACTCCATCTCTTTTTCATGGGAATCCTGGAAGTCCATGCCCGGTGCGCTCACCAGGGCGAAACCGTAGAAATGTACATTTCTTTGAGCGGTCATCTCATTGTTCAGCTGGCGTACGGAACCGCTGCAGAGATTCCGCGGATTTTTATAACGGGCATCCACATCTTCGATCTTCTGGTTGATCTTCTCAAAGTCCCGGTAGGTGATGACGGCTTCCCCACGCAGCACCAGCTTCTCTGTATAGGGGATCTTCAGGGGGAGATCAGCGAAGACGCGGGCGTTGTTGGTGATCACTTCCCCCACCAGTCCGTTTCCCCGGGTCACAGCTTTTGCCAGACGCCCGTCCTCGTATGTGAGGACGATGGTCAGCCCGTCCAGTTTCCAGGACAGGAGGGTCTTGTGATCGCCGATGAAGCTGCGCAGATCTTCGATGTCTTTTGTCTTGTCCAGGGACAGCATGGGGGATCCATGCGCCTCTTTGGGCAGTTCCTCCAGCACTTCATAGCCTACGGAGACGGTGGGGCTGTTGGCCAGTGTGATCCCTGTTTCCCGCTCCAGTCCCTCCAGTTCTCTATAGAGCCGGTCGTACTGCAGATTGTCCATGATCTCCCGGTCTTCCTGATAGTATGCCCGGGAAGCCCGGTTTAGCGTGTCTACCAGTTCTTTTATACGGTCTGATGCTGTTGCCATGATATATACCTTTCTATAATAGTCTGTATAATGCCTTTTTTTCTTCTGGGGTGACTTCCCGGTATCTTCCGGGCCGCAGTCCGTCCAGATGGATGTTCATCACACGTATCCTTTTTAGTGATACCACTTTATAGCCCAAATATGCGCACATACGCCGGATCTGGCGGTTCAGGCCCTGGGTGAGTATGATGCGGAAAGATCTTTTTCCCGTCCGGGTCACCTGACAGGCGCGGGTGACCGTATCCAGGATGGGGACACCGGAGGCCATCGCTGTTATAAAATCTTTGGTGATCTCCTTATCTACGGTCACCAGGTATTCTTTTTCGTGGAGGTTCCGGCCGCGCATGATCTGGTCAGCCAGATAGCCGAGGTTCGTCAGGAGCAAGAGCCCTTCCGAATCCTTGTCCAGCCGCCCCACGGTGAAGACCCGGCAGGGGTAGTCCAGATAGTCTATGATGTTGTTTTTCTCCCGTTTTTCTTCTGTACATACGATGCCTCTGGGCTTGTAAAAGGCCAGCAGGATCTCTTTGTCTCTTTTTCTCACTTCTTTCCCATCAGAGCAGACAGTCTGTCCTGGCCGGATCTTTTCACCTGTTCTGGCCGTATGGCCGTCCACGGTGATCCGGCCGTCTTCGATGAGTCGGTCGGCGGCGCGTCTCGAACAGAGGCCGCAGTCACTTAGATATTTATTCAGGCGGATCTCTTTATCATTCATGGTGTCATTATAGTATAAAATGGCCTGCCCGTCAAAGAACGGACAAAAAAAGAAGTATGGCCTGGAAGATATCCTGCCGTACTTCTTTTCTATGATCATGTATGCTCTCTACTGTAACAGATCCTGATATACATATCCCGTGGTACCGTTGTATTCGATCTGGATCCAGCCGTTCTCCTCACCGACTCTGTTCACTTGTTCCCCAGCAGGTACTACAGTGACGATCTCTGAACCAGACTGAGCAGATGCCCGTACATTGCAGTCGTCAATGGCTGTCAGCATCCCTTCGGTATATCCGTCCGTACTGCCTGCAGCCTGTCCATCAGCAGTATTATCGGATGTACTGGAGCTATCTGGTCTGGGCGTACCGGAATCCGCACTCCCGAGACTCTCCAGAAATGCCTGTAACTGAGGGTCGTTGGCCTGTGCCTGGTCGTAAGCGGCTTGTACATTGTTGCGGAGCTGTATGACATCGCTCTGCTCCATGAGTGAACCCACATACGTCTGTATCTCAGGATCATTGATGGCTTCGCCGGAGATCCACAGTTTACCGGACTCATCGGTGACCACATAGAGCTGGCTCAGCGCCGGAGCCGGTGTCCCAACGTCTGCACACTTATAGGCGAAACTGGCGAAGACAACATAACTGCCTTCTTCCAACCCTTCTTTTGTATAAACTTCTACATCCTCATAACTCTCTATGTATTTTGTATTCGCGATCTTACTCTCTTCCGCCGGATCCAAGTTGCTCACCATCGATCTGAGGTCTTCGATGTCCTTCTCACCCAAGGCTGTATAATAATCCTGGATCAGTTTATTCACTTCCGGCACCGCATCTTTTTCCAATGTGCCTCCGGAGACCTGATCGCCGGAGACTTGACCGTCTGATACGCTCTGATCAGCTGACACTGTATCCGTCTGACCTTTCGATACGCTCTTCTTGTCTTTTCCCTGCCCTGTGATGGCACGGACACCGAAGAACAGTACGACGGCCAGTATCAGTACTCCTCCACCCAATAGGATATACCGGAGATTATCGGATATCCATTCCCTGAAATTATCCAAACAGATCCCTCCTTTATAATCTTATAGATCCTAAAGAAACACATCCGGAGGGAATCGAACCCCCGACACGTGGCACCGGAAACCACTGCTCTATCCCCTGAGCTACGGATGCTTATGTCGTACACCTAAATGATATTAACACATTTGCATCCGTTTGTAAAGCATGTACAGGAGATACCAGCGATATTTGTTTTATTTGCTTATTTTTCCGGTGCTATTTTGGTAAAAGTACACATGATCTGACAGGATCTCCTGTTCAGGGACCTGAGTGATATTGACTTCATAGACGATCTTTTCCAGTCCCTGGCGGGTATAAGTTTCTGACACTGGCAGGATAATGCATTCATGGATGCTGCTGGGGAGGATGAAGAAGTCAGACTGGACGGCATTCCCAATGGAGGACAGGACTTGGGGATAGAACAGGCAGGCGGCGCCCAGGAACATCTTCACGTTGGTGAGCACATACATGGGGACTTGCCCTGTACAGATCTGCTGTATGTCCCCGGCGGACGGGGAGCTTGCCTGGAACCCTCTGAGAAGGTCTGTCATGGAGTGGAAAGATACGGGCAGCAGCCGAGGAGTGTTTTTCATGGCCCATTCTCTTAGTTCCCCTTTGTCTACGTTGTATTCTCCCATCTGTGTGTTGTTAAAGAGAAAGACCTTCTTTCGTCCGTTTTCCCATTCTCCTATGTAGTAGAATACGAGGGCGAGATCTAAGCATCTCTCATGGGGCACCTGTTCCAGGAGCATCCTGTTCCTTTGGGCGTTGATGACTTGGAAGAGTATCTTGTCTTTGAGTTCTACTGTGTGCAAATGATCATCCTTTCTTAAATAAACGGACATGTCGCCTGACGGCGACATCACCATGAATGAAAGTCAGCTGCTCCGTGCCTTCGGCACTCCCACAGCTGCCACCTGTATTCATGATCCGGGCTGCAGCCCTACTCATTCATACAGGTTAGCCCGTCAAATGTCAGGCCGAGTGTGCAAACAAGTTCGCCCATCGTCCTGCCGCTTGCCGGGACTTTCAAAGTAAAAGTCTGGTTTTATCCGGTGATAGTGTTATGGAACATCATGCACGAATGTGCAGGATAGATCTAGAAATGTTCTAGAAAGAGCATAGCACAGGAGGCGGGGATCGTCTAGAAGGGGCAGTGAGATCTTAGGGATCTTTTAGCGGCGTTTTATATAAATAAAATCTGTAGAAAAGATCTGTATCTCTGAGAGAAGATGTTATAATGGAGATATTATGATCAGTTTATTTATTTATATTTTATTTCTATCCGATCGATTTTATGGAGTGAGGAGGTACCGATGAGATTGATACATTTATCCGATCTTCATCTGGGAAAGCGTGTCAATGAGTTTTCCATGATCAAAGATCAGAGATATATATTGGGACAGATCCTCCGTATCATCAAGGAGGAACGGCCGGACGGCGTGCTGATCGCCGGGGATATCTATGACAGGGCAGTCCCTTCTATAGAAGCAGTGGGGCTTTTTGACGACTTTCTGAAAAAACTGGCCGATGCCCATGTGCAGGTATTTATCATAAGCGGGAATCATGATTCGCCGGAACGCCTGGCATTTGCATCGGAGCTGATCGAGCGCAGCGGCATCCATATCGCCCCTGTTTATGACGGATCCGTGTGTCCGGTCTCTCTGAGAGATGCGTATGGGGCGGTCAACATCTATATGCTCCCCTTCATCAAGCCGGCCCATATCCGCAGTATCTTCCCGGAGGAGGATGTGGATACCTATACGGCGGCTGTCCGCACGGCGATCGATCATATGGACATCCGGGAGGAGGAGCGCAATGTCCTGGTCACCCATCAGTTTGTGACCGGGGCTGTGCGTTCGGAGTCAGAGGAGATCTCGGTGGGCGGTTCCGATCATGTGGATGCCGCGGTATTCGGGGCTTTTGATTATGTGGCTCTGGGGCATATCCACGGACCCCAGCATGTGGGCAGGGCGTGTATACGCTATTGCGGGACGCCCCTGAAATATTCTTTTTCAGAAGCAAGACACCGTAAATCGGTGACGATCGTGGAACTGGGGGAGAAGGGGGATCTGACGATCCGTACAGAAGGGCTGGTCCCGCTCCACGATATGCGGGAGCTGAGAGGCACTTATGAGGAGCTGACAGATAAAAAAAATTATGGAGGCACAGCTGTGGACGATCACATCCATATCACACTCACGGATGAAGAAGATGTGCTGGATGCCGTCGGAAAGCTGCGTGTGATCTATCCCAATCTGATGAGATTGGATTACGATAACAAACGCACCAGGGAGGCCAGGGAGATCACAGGAGGGGAAGAGGTAGAAAAGAAGACCCCCCTGGGATCAGTCCAGGATCTCTATGAACAGCAGAACGGTCAGCCCATGAGCGGGGAGCAGACGGCGTTCGTTGAAGCATTGATCGAGAAGATCTGGGAGGAGGGTCTATGAGGCCGTTGAGACTTGTATTGTCCGCGTTTGGCCCCTATGCGGGGCGGATCGCGCTGGATATGGAGAGACTGGGCAGCAGCGGCCTGTATCTGATCGCGGGAGATACGGGGGCGGGAAAGACTACGATCTTCGATGGGATCACCTTTGCCCTGTATGGGGAGGCCAGTGGGACGGGCAGGGAGCCGTCCATGCTCCGCTCCAAATACGCACAGCCGGATATGCCCACAGAAGTGGAGCTGACTTTCACCCATGGAGGGGAACACTATATCATCAGAAGGAATCCGGAATATATGCGCCCGGCGAAACGGGGCGGGGGTATGACGAGAGAACTCCAGAGTGCGCAGCTCATCTTGCCGGATCAGCGGGTCATCACGAAAAAACGCGATGTAGACGGGGCTGTTGTGGAGATCCTTGGGGTGGACAAAGATCAGTTTTCCCAGATCGCCATGCTCGCCCAGGGGGATTTTCGGAAACTCCTGCTGGCGGATACCACAGAGCGGCAGAAGATCTTCCGGGAGCTTTTCCGGACAAAAAGGTATCAGACCCTCCAGCTGCAGATCAAAGACCGGGCAAAAGAGGCATACGGCGCATGCCAGGATGCGAAGAACAGTGTCCGGCAGTATATCCAGGGGATCCTCTGCCCGGAGGGGGATCCTCTGGCTGCCCAGGCGGATAAAGCCAGGGAGGGAGGACTGCCCATCACGGAGACTGTGGAGCTGATCCAAAAGCTGGTGGCGCAGGATGCGGCAGAGGAGGAAAGACTGGGCACAGAACTGGGGGCATTGGAACTGGAGATGGCTAAGACGAATGCCCGGATCGGAAAGGCGCAGGAGCAGGAGAAGGCACAAAAAAGCCTGGAGGAAGCCCGCAGGCAGGAGAAGGAGGAGGCCGGACGGTCAGAACAGCTGGAACGGGCGTTCAGGAAAGAAGAGGAGAAAAAAGACAGACAGGAAGAGATCAAAAAGCAGCTGGCCCGCGCAGAGCAGGAGCTGCCGGAGTATGACAGGCTGGAGCAGTTAAAGACTGGAGCAGCGGGCTTGGCGGAAAGCCTGGGCGCGGATCAAAAAAATGCGGAACAAAAAAAGCAGGAGCTGGAGGAGATCCGCCGCTGTCTGAAAGATATGAAAGAAGAGCAGGCGTCTCTGTCCCAGGCCGGGGAGCAGCGGGAGAGACTGCGCAGCAGCAGGGAGGAGGTCGAGAGGGGCAGAAAGTTCTGTGAGGAGCTGGAAGGGCTGCGGCGGCAGAAGAGAGAGAAAGGGGCCAAGCTGGAAGAGCTGGAGCAGGCATTTAGAAGAGAGGAGGGGAGAAAAGACAGACAGGAAGAGATCCAGAAACAGTTGGCGCTGTTAGAAGGAGAACTCCCGGGATATGACAGTTTAGAGCAGTATCGAAAGGAAGAGGAGGAGCTGTCAAGAGAGCTGGGAGGACTCCGGGAAGAGATAAGGGAAAACGGCCTGGCAGAGGAGAGGACGCAGCAGCATCTGGCGGAGCTTAAAGAAGAGCAGGCATCTCTGTCCCAAGCCGGGGAACAGTTGGTAAAGCTGCTCCACAGGAAAGAGACAGCCGAGAGATATGCAAAACTCTGTGAGGAGCTGCAGGAGACCCGGAGGCAGCAGGGAGACAAGGCGGCCCGGCTGGAAGAGCTGGAACAGGCTCTCCAGGCGGAAAGGCACAAGCGCATACGGCAGGAAGAGATCCGGAAACGGATCACGCTGCTGGAACAGGAACTGCCGGAGTATGACAGCCTGGAGGAAAAAGAGTGTGAGATCCGGGAACTGGAAGAACGCCTGGGAGCAGTACAGGAAGAGAGAGAGGAGAAGAGCGGGAGATATGAGGAGATCTCTAAGAGCCTGGAGGCGCTGAAAAAAGAGAAAGGGACTCTGGAGGGCGCCGGGGAGAGGAGAGAGAGGCTCCTGCGCCAAAAGGAGCAGGAAGAGGAACGGCGTGCAGATCTGGAGGCATTCCTGAAAGATCTGGAGGATCATAAGGTCCTGCAAGGAGAACTGGAAGAGAGACAGGAGGCCTACCGGGAAGCAAGGGAATATGCCAAAGAGCTGCAGGGGATCTATTCCAGGATGCAGCAGGCATTTCTCGACGGCCAGGCGGGGATGCTGGCGGAGGGCCTCAGGGAGGGCGATGCCTGCCCGGTGTGCGGCGCCACCCATCATCTCAGATTGGCGCAGATGCCGGAGGAAGTCCCTGACAGAGAGGGACTGGAACGGGCAAAGACCAGGATGCAGGAGGCGGACGCGGCAGCAGGAGAGGCCAGTGCGGAGACGGGAAAGATCTGCGGGAAGACTTCAGAACAGGAAGAGCGCCTGCAGCGGCAGATGGAGAGACTGCTGGGGAAGACAGATCTATATGGATCAGATCTGATCCATGCAGGCGGCCAGGCAGAAGACCAGCTTGACAGATCGCTGGAGACCATCGCGCAGCTGGAAGAGCAGATCAGGGAGGAAGGAGAGCGGGCAGAGCGGAAAGAAAAGCTGGAACGGGAGATCGGGGAAAAAGAAGAGATAGAAAAGCAGCTGGCGGCAGGACTCAGGGCAGCGGAAGATGAGAGCACAGAAGTTGGTATCAGGAAAGGGACCCTGACAAAACAAGTAAAAGAACTCTCGGACAGGCTGCACTGTCCAGGAAAAAAAGAAGCCCGGGAAGAGCTGGAGAGCCTGTCTGAGGAAGCTGCATCTCTGGAGCAAGCGTATAAAAGGGCGGAGAGCGCATATGACATATGCAGGAACGAAGGCGCTGTCTTAAAGGAAAGGATCGGATCACTAAAGGAGCAGTTAGAGGGGACAGAGTATTTCCAGAAGGCAGGAGTCTCTCTGCCTGTTTTAAGAGCTGAGATCGCAGGACTGGAAAGACAGATCATCCAGGAAGAGAAAAATGTCGAGCGGAAAAAGGAGCTGGACCGGCAGATCCCTGCAGAAGAGGAGAGAGCCGGATCATTGGAGGCGAAGGGAAGGGAGCGAAAAGAGAGAGCGGCCGCCATGGAAACGAGGGGAGGATATCTCTCTGGCCAGATCGAGACTTTGACAGGAAAGCTCAGATACGCATCCAGGAGGGAGGCGGAACAGGCACAGGAAAGCGCAGCCCAGAGATCAAAAGACCTGCGGGACGCTTATCAGGAGGCAGAGACATCCTATCGGAGAGCTGGAAAAGAACTGGATGCTCTGAAGACCCGGATCCGATCCCTGCAAGAACAGGCGGAATGGCCACAGTATATGGAGGGGACAGCGGACTGGCTGGCCGCGCTGGAAGAAAAGAGCGCAGGACTGGAAAAACGGATCGCAGAAGAGGAAGAGAGAGTCAGACGCAGAGAGGAGCTGGACCGGCTGATCCCCGGAGAAGAAAAAAAGGCCGAACAGGCAGAGATGGAGGCAGCCGCCTTGAAAGAGAGAGCCGCCTCTACCCGGGTACAAAAAGGCGCTCTGGAGGAACAGATACAAGCATTGACTGAAAAGCTCCCATACAATGATAAGGAAGAGGCCGAGAGAGAAAAGGCCCGATCGGAGGAGGAGCTTCGGACACTGCAGGAGGCTTACGAAAGTGCAGAAAAGTCTTATAAAGCGTGTATCAAGGAGAGGGATGTTTTAGAAGGGAGGATCCGATCCCTGCAGGAACAGCTGGAAAAGGAAGGGATCATCAGGAGAGAAGAGGAGATGGAAAAACAGGAGGCAGCCGCGCAGGAACAAAAGAAGATCATGGATAGACAGAAAGCCGTCCATGCCAGGCGGATGACCAATGAGAACATGTTGGGCAATATCCAAAAAAGGTCAAAAGAGCTGGCTGTCCTGGAGAAACGATATGGATGGCTCGGCGTTCTGTCCGCCACCGTGAACGGCAATCTTAAAAACAAGGAGAAGATCATGCTGGAGACGTATGTCCAGACCCACTATTTTGACAGGATCATCCGGCGGGCTGATCTGCACTTCATGATCATGTCCGGCG
Source organism: uncultured Lachnospiraceae bacterium (assembly GCA_947652925.1). GTDB lineage: Bacteria > Bacillota > Clostridia > Lachnospirales > Lachnospiraceae > MGBC164599. The sequence goes on along the minus strand of CANTEW010000005.1, from coordinate 62,119 downwards.
GCCAGTATGAATTCAAACGCCTGACAGGCGCAGACAACAATAAGAGCCAGACCGGCCTGGAACTCAACATCGTGGATCATTACAACGGGACAGAGCGCAGTGTCAAGACCTTATCCGGCGGGGAATCTTTTATCGCCTCCCTGTCCCTGGCATTGGGGCTGTCAGAAGAGATCCAGTCTTCTGCGGGCGGCATACAGCTGGAGACGATGTTCGTGGATGAGGGCTTCGGTTCCCTGGATGAGGATGCGCTGCAGCAGGCGTATGCGGCTCTTGTGAGCCTGACAGACGGCAGCCGCCTGGTGGGGATCATATCCCACGTGGGTGAGCTGAAAGAGAAGATCGATAAACAGATCGTGGTGGTGAAAGAGAAGACGGGCGGGAGCAGGGCAGAGATACGGGTATGAATGGACTCCCACAGAAGATCTGCTCTTTAGTAAATAGAGAATAAATAAAATTGGATATTTATTGTTAAGTTTATTTGTGATATAATAGATACGTCAGAGATCCCTGATACATTAACTCCTCAAAGCTGGCATCTATACCCAGGGGTGTATTTATCTATCTTTCACCGCTGTGGTATAGATATCCAGCTAAGATGGTATGCTATGACAAAAGATATTTTATCAAAAAACACTCTGCACCAAGGCCATGTATAAGACAGTGCCGGCCCCGATACTGAGCAGCGTGTTTTTTTTCCATTTATGTAGGATGATGATGGAGGAGACCGCGATGGCTTCCGGCAGTCCGTGGAAAGGCTCCCACAATGCATCTTTTATACAATAGACCACTAAGAGTCCAATGACAGCATAGGGGAGGACGGTCCCCAGGTATAGGATAGATCTGGGCGGCGTCTTACCTTCCGGGAATATGAGAAAGGGCAGGAATCTTGTGAGCATCGTCCCCAGGACTACGATGAGGACTGTGATGATCTGTTGAGATGTTGTCATGTGTCTGTCTCCTTGTCTGTATTATCTCTCTTCAGTGCAAAACATAGGACGGTCAGCGCCATGGCAGGGAGGATGAAGTTGTCCGCTTTAAAGAGCAGCAGGCAGGCCAGGGAGCAGCCCAGCCCGATCAGTGCCGGGGTGTGATCGCTGCGCTCCTCCCACTGGTCGATGAACATGACTACGAACAGAGCGGTCATGACAAATCCGATGCCCTTGGTGTCAAAGTGGATCACATACCCCAAGAGTGCCCCCAGCGTAGCGCCTGCGACCCAATATAGATGGTTGAGCAGTGTGACAAAGAACATAAACCAGCCCTTGTCCACATCCGGCGGTGGTGAGACGATACAGTTGATCGAAAAGGATTCGTCGCACATCCCATAGATCAGATAGAACTTTTTCCATCCCATGTCCTTGTATCTGTCCAGCATGGAGATACCGTAAAAGAGGTGGCGCGCATTGACCATCAATGTCAGGAAGAAGGCATATAAAGGGTTAAAAGCGGACAGGAGCAGGTTGACAGTGACAAACTCCATAGAGCCAGCAAAGATGAAAAGGCTCATCAGCAGGGGATAGAGGAAAGAGAACCCTTTGCTTTGCATAAGGAATCCATAAGACATCCCGAGAAAGAGAAAACCCACGCAGATGGGCAGGGTGTGCGGCAGGGCCGCTTTAAAAGCTTTTGTTTTCATATTGTTCACCTGTTGTATCTTTTTGGGAAAGACATGGGTCACTTGGCCATCCTGTTGATCTGGGTCGCCAGATAGCCTGCGCCGTAGCCGTTGTCGATATTTACCGTTGCAACGCCGTTGGCACAGGAGTTGATCATGGTGAGCAGGGCGGACAGGCCGTGGAAGTTCGCGCCGTATCCCACAGAGGTGGGGACAGCAATCACCGGTTTGTCCACCAGGCCTCCCAGTACGCTGGCGAGGGCGCCTTCCATCCCGGCTACCGCCACGATGCAGTTGGCTTTCTGGATGACCTCCAGACGGGAGAACAGCCGATGGATCCCGCTGACACCCACGTCGAAGATACGTTCCACATGGGAACCAAAGTATTCGGCTGTCTGGGCGGCTTCTTCCGCTACAGGGATATCCGCCGTGCCCGCTGTGCAGACGGCGATCAGTCCCGTATGTTCTTTGTCATTTTTTTCGATCTTTATGATATGGGAAATGGGGTCGTATTGGATATCCGGGTAGATGTTTTTTAACATCTCGTATTGTTCCTGGGAGGCGCGGGTGCCGAAGACCTCTCCGTTGTCTTCGTAAAGTCTTTTTACGATGGGGAGCAGGTGTGTGTCGGCTTTACCGCTGCAGAAGATCACCTCCGGAAAACCGGAGCGCGTCTCCCGGTGTGTGTCCAGTTTTGCATAGCCCATCTCCTGGAAGGGCTCCCGGCGGAAAAATCGTTCTGCTTCTTCTACAGTCATTTCCTGGTCTTTTACTTTATTTAAGATATCGATCGTTTTCATCTTTCACCTTTTCATGTCCATTTTCTTGGGGCGCCGTTGTGTGGGGGAGATACATTGTATGCTTTTGTGAGGGGACTCTTATCAGGCATGTTTTTTTGAAAAACCCGATCCCGAACCGCAAGACTTTTTTATAACCGTCCCGTTCGACTTTCCTTGCATATTGTCTGTCTGCGATCTGTTGGAGAGCTTCTGCGCATATTTTATCCAGATCATTTTCTGTATCTGTCCGTTTTGCCTCTATCACGGCTGCTCTGCGTTTTTTCCTGTCTTTGATGACGATATCAGATCTGCCAGGACCGTTTTCATAGTTTGACTCTACACGATATCCGGCATTCAGGAACAGGCCAGTGATAAATGCATGGTAAAAACTTTCTTCATAGTCAAAGTAGCTGATCGTATCGAACAGAAGATCAGAGATCAGCGTTGAGAGTTTTTGGGTATCCCCATCCCATAAAGCGGCAAATAAGCTGCTCCTGTCTTTTTGTGCGGACTTTTCTATAGACCAGTTTTTTACATTTTTCTTAAAGAGCCCCATGATCTCTCTATTGGGGATCCTTAGAGCATGTGGATCGGCGGGCGGGTGCGGTCTTGTCAGATAACCTGTCAGATATAGAAGACCCCACAGATCTTCTTCAGAAGATCTTACCATATCATAAGTCAGATCTTCTTCTACGGTCTCTATGATATCTCCGCCTGCGAGTCTGGATCCATGAGCAGGTTCTGTACATGGTTCATAACATCCCACGGGCAATAGACGCCTGTTTTGCCAAAACGATAGCCGTCGTACCATTCCCTGATCTCGGCGGTATGGCCTGTTGTACCTGTGTCGGCAAGGAGCCGGTCCACCTCTGCCTGCGTGAAACCAAAATACTGGCTCAATCTGCTGTCTGAGATCGTATCGGATACGAAATTGTTCGTTCCGGTAAATATGCTCTCTTTCGCGATCTGCAGGCAGCCGGTGATGACTGCGGATCTAAGTGGATCATTATCTTTGATGGCCTGCATGATGCCCTTGATGGCATCTAACATCTCAGGATAGTTGCCCTTCTCATTTGCTTTGGCCAGGGGGACGTCGTACTCATCGATGAGCAAGATCACAGGCTTTCCATGATAGATCTCCATGAACTGTGTCAATTTCAGCAGGCTGTTTTTTATATCTGTGAGGCTTGCTCTGTCGGCCGCTATTTTATAAAAGATCTCTTTATCCAGAACATTGATCTTGTCATGGTCCAATAGATAAAAATGCTTTTTGTACAGTTCGGCCATGACGGATGTGAGCTGGGCATACGCGCTCGTGAAGTTTGACCCGTCTACATTTTTAAAGGATAAAAACACTGTAGGATACCGGTTCATCCATTTCTCACACAGATCTGCATCGTCCATGATGGAGAGCCCTGTAAACAGATCGCGGTTGTCTTTTCGTATATCAAAAAATTCTTCCAACATGCGCATGGCAAGGGTTTTCCCAAATCTGCGGGGACGTGTGATCAATGTGACTTTTGTCCCTTTCGTTTCCAGCAGTTCTCTGATCAGATCTGATTTATCGATAAAATAGTAACCTTCGCGTCTGATCTCTGCAAAATTTGAAGTCCCCACGGGGATGATCGGTCTATGCATATATATCCCGCCTTTTTCGTATCTTATCACTTATCTTATCATATAAATGCGGCTGTGTCATCACAGTTTGACAAAAGGCTGTGATGACGGTATGATGTAAAGATAGCGGATAGAGGCAGCAGCGCAGGAAAGGGATGGCATGTCGTTAAAAAAAATAGCGGAAATGGTAGGCACTTCTCCTTCTACTGTTTCCAGGGTCTTGAACAACAGTTATACTACGTGTGCGTCAGAGCAGCTGAAAGCTAAGATATGGCAGGCGGCCCATGAGATCCAGTATGTGCCGAACACAGCGGCGCGGGATCTGAAGATGGGGCATACGCAGCAGAAAAAAGCCCTGCGGATCTTGATCGTCCTGGCCAGGGTGGGGGCTTTGGACAAGGATCCTTTTTTCAGGGAGTTGTACCAGGGGCTTTCGTATGAGGTCCTGAAGAAAGGATTTGTGGTGGACGGCCTGGTCACTGCCAGCGAGAAGGATGGGCAGGGGCTGAAAAAATGTGACGGGATGATCATCCTGGGCAGGTGTTCTTCGAAATTGCTGCACACCTTTTCGAGATATACCCCGAATATGGTAGGCATCTGGCGTAATCCCATGAACTATGAGATCGACGAGGTGGTCTGTGACGGGCAGAAGGCGGCGCAGGCGGCGGTCACGTATCTGATAAAGAAAGGACATCGGAAGATCGGGTATATCGGGGATTGTTCTTATGAGAGCCGCTATGTGGGATACAGTGAGACGATGATACGCAATCAGTTATCGATCGATTATTCTTGTATCGCATCCACAGGGCAGTCAAAAGAAGAGGGCTGCCGGGCCATGAGGCGTCTGATGGAGGATGAGGATCTGACGGCGGTCCTGTGCGCCAATGATATCACGGCAGTGGGGGCTCTGCAGACTCTCCGGGAGCAAAAGAGCAGGCGGATCTCCGTGATCTCCATCGATAATATAGAAGAAGCCCAGACCACAAAGCCGCTGCTGACCACCGTGCATATCCCGCGGGAGGCGATGGCGCATATGGCGGTGCATATCCTGCATGACAGGATCCTGCACGGACACACGGAAAAACTGCGGGTGGAATTTCCATGCCGTATCATAGAGAGGGACAGTTGTTTCCAGATATAGAGGATATAGATAAGGCGGGGTGCGCGCAGCACGCCGCCTTATCTATATACAAATGGAAAAGTATGATAAAAAGCTTGCGATAGGACCGGGCGTATGGCATAATAAAAGTCAAAAAACTTTATTTCAGAGGGGGTGAAAAAAAGGTGTCTGGAGTGGATATCCATGGGGCCAGATTTACGTTTTCCTGTTATGTCTACATATATCTGGGTGTGGCCGTATTTTTCCTGGGATGGGTGAAAGCCATCTTCAGTGTCCCGGCATTGGTGCTTCTGGGGTTTTGCCTTTGGAAGCACTGGAAGGAGCTGCGGGAGGAAGAAAGCGGGAGACCGCTCATCGTGCGTCCGTGGGTGCTGGCGGCGGCAGCGGTATTCTCCGTACTTTTTTGCCTGGTGGCAGGCCAGGGGGGATTTTTTGTACAGGCGGGTGATTGGGAGAAACACAATCATGTGCTGAACGATCTGGTCACTTCTCATTGGCCGGTCTGTTATCATAATGATGACGGAGAAGCGATGCTCACCTATTATATCGCCCAATATCTGGTCCCGGCGCTGTGCGGGAAAGCGGCGGGCAGTTTCCGGGTGGCGGAGATCGCGCTGTTGATCTATGATGCCATCGGGATCTTTGGTGTCCTACTCCTCTTGTTCAGGGTGGTCAGGGCAGATACGGTGAAAAAGCAGGCTGTGAGTGCTTTTGTCCTTGTCTTTTTCGGCACATGCCTGTTTCTGGGGAAAGCGCTGTATGGAGCTACGGGGATCGGGAGTACGGATATCTCCGGGGCGCGTGAGTGGATCAGCAATGCAGTGCGATTACAGTACAGGGCGCTCTACACGAACCTCAGATGGGCATTCCCCCAGGCGGTGGTCCCGTGGCTCGCCACACTGCTCTTTTTTGAAGATTATCGGGACGTGCGCCTTTATTGCCTGATCGGGGCGCCTCTCCTCCTCTATGCTACGTTCCCTTTTTTGGGACTTGCTGTCCTGATGGCTGGGGTTGTGGTGTACAGGCTTTTTGCGGAAAAGGATCGGGCAGCTTTATTTAAAGAGGTGTTCAGCCCGCAGAATGTGGCGGTGGCCGTGGGTTTTCTGATCCCGGTGGTGTATCTGATGGGGAATCTGACAGGTGAGAAAGTGCCGGAGGTGGGTTTTTCCCATATAGATTATGGCACCCTTCCGGCTGTGTACTTTTGCTTTGTCGCTGCCTTTATGGTGTACTCGGTCGTCATCTTTAAGCGGTTCCAGGATGATCTGCTTTTTTATCTGGTGAACATCTCGCTGCTCCTCTTTCCTTTTTTCCGCATGGGGATCTATAATGATCTGGCTATGAGCGGGAGTATCCCGGCAGTTTTTTTGTTGATGGTATTTGTCCTCCAGGCGTTGTTCGCATATAGTAGATGTATGGCAAGGAGTCCGAAACGGATGATCGTACTCGTGCTGCTTTTGGCGGTGGGGGCTGTCTATCCCATGGAGGAGATGGCAGGGGTCCTCAAAGAGCCGATCTCTCTTAAAGGGGCGCAGGCGGGCAGTCTCCGGGCGTGGGCCAGGAGGGACGGCACGGTGGGAGCGGCAGAAGCTTATAATTATTTTACTTATGATCATGAGGAGTCTCTGTTTTACCGCTTCTTCTCCCGGCGGGAGCCGGATGAGTGGAAAGAAGAGTTCCGATATGATCTGGGGCAGGTGGTCAGTTTTGATGACACAGCACAAGACGCCCACAGATATTTTACACAGGGGGTATCGTGGACGGACCTAGATCATGCCTGGACGGATGGGAACGGCGCGGGACTCTATCTGTATATACCGGATCATGGGGAGGAGGATCTGCGGCTGCATCTGGGCCTTCATATGGTCTATGACGCGCCCCAGCAGATGATCGTCAGGTGTGGGGATGAGGTCTTATTTGATGAGAGTATAGAGGCGGAAGAGACGATGGTGACAGTACCGATCCCGGCAGACTGTGTCCGGGAACAGATGCTGGGGCTCACCTTTCAATTCCCTGACGCTGTCTCTCCGAAGGATCTGGGGGAGAGCGAGGATGAGAGGCGGATGGCGTTTGGACTGCGTTCGTTTGTTGTAGAGTGAGGTATAAGAAAAGGAGGACGATATGAGGAAGATGATCAGGACATCATTAGGCATCTTGACGGCGGTGGCCGTGGCGGTGGGCGGGGCACAGATGCCGGTGTGGGCAGGAGTGCAGATGGATGCCCACCGGGAAGAGGTCAGCAGGGAAGCTGGTGTGGGCGCCACAGTTTCTACAGAAGAGGCGTTCAAGGAAGCTCTGAGGCAGCGGCAGAGCCCGATCACGGTGACAGCGTCTATCACGATAGATAACGGAGCGGATCCAGACGGCAGGATGCGCCCGGTGATGGTGCCGGGTGATACGGTGGTACAGGGGGCGGCAGGGGGTTCGATCACTTGCCGGAGCCCTATCCAGCTGGAGGGCGACGGTGTCTGCTTCAAAGATGTGGAACTGACTTTTTCATCCAGTGATGCGCTGGGGAGCGTTCCGCACCGGGAGATCTTCCTGGCGGGGCACAGTCTCATCTTGGATAACGTACATACATACCGGGCGGGAAATACCAGCGGGGGAGCTATAACAGGCACTGAGGAGGAATTGCTCCCCACTGTATATGCAGGAGGTTATCCCGGTTCAGATATAGGTGACGCTGCCTCTTTGACGGTGAGGAACTCCAATGACAAGACCATGTTCAAGTCGATCTATATGGGGCATCCAGCTGGAGAGGATGGAAATGTCCCTTATATGGGAAGGGCTGTGCTGGAGTTGGATGCGAAAGCGACTGTCCAGGAAGAGGTGGATGCAAGCTGGAATACCCAGTCAGAGATCAAGCTGGCTGGAGGGCAGGATCAGTATGTGATGACAAAACTTTTTTACGGAAATGCAGATACGACCCTGACGATGAGCGGGGGGATGACCTTGCAAGGGGCAATGCTCAATGATATCGGGCGTGTTGTGTTGACAGATAAAGCGCATATGAGCCTGAAAACAGGAAATTTGCATGATCTCACTCTGCTGCGCGGAGCCTGCCTGGATCTTAACGAAGCGGAAAATTTGAATGTGGCGGTGGCAGGAGACTTTGCCGGAGAAGAGGATACAGCAGGAGAGCGCGGGATACTCGTGCTGCATGCGAATGGGTCATTGACGGTCTATGGGGATATCACAGGGACTACGCAGTTCCAGACCAAGAGTAAGCTGTTCCCAGGGATCCCGGTGACCAAAGAGTATATTTATGCAGATGTGCAGATCGGAGCAGAGCAGAGTTTTGTGCTGGCACAAAAAAGCCTGGATAATGGCTTTGGACTGAGATATAGTCATAGTGCAAAGGCCTGGACAGTATGTGGGAGTGTAGGACATTCACATGGATACCAGGAAAAAGTGGAAAAGGAGGCCGCCTGTGAGAGTACAGGGCTCCGGGACATCATCTGTGAGTGTGGTGCCGGATATATGGAAGAGATCCCTGCGACGGGCCATCGGGAAGTGACAGATCCCGCGGTGGAGCCGACGGAGACAGAGGAAGGCAAGACGGAAGGGAGCCATTGCAGTGTCTGTGGAAAGGTCTTAAGGGCACAGGAGCCGATCCCAGCCACAGGAGGGCAGGAAGGCCATGAACACGTATATCAGAGCAGTGTGACCAAAGGAGCCGCCTGTGAGGAGCCGGGGCTCAGGACCTATACCTGCACCTGTGGAGCCAGCTATACAGAGGGGATCCCTGCGACGGGCCATCAGGAAGTGATAGATCCCGCGGTGGAGCCGACGGAGACAACGGAGGGCAAGACAGAAGGGAGCCACTGCGGTGTCTGTGGAAAGGTCTTAAGGGAACAGGAGCCGATCCCAGCTACAGGAGGGCAGGAAGGCCATGAACACGTATATCAGAGCAGCGTGACTAAAGAAGCTGCCTGTGAGGAGCCGGGGCTCAGGACTTATACCTGCACCTGTGGAGCCAGCTATACAGAAGAGATCCCTGCGACGGGCCATCAGGAAGTGATAGATCCTGCGGTGGAGCCGACGGAGACAGCGGAAGGCAAGACAGAAGGGAGCCACTGCGGTGTCTGTGGAAAGATCCTGAGGGAACAGGGATCGATCCCTGCCACCGGGAGTCAGGGGAGCCACGAACACATATATCAGAGCAGTGTGACCGAGGAGGCCACTTGTGAGGGAGATGGATCCAGGACCTACACTTGTAGTTGCGGGGATATATATGTAGAGAGGATCCGTGCGACCGGGCATCAGTATGAAAGAGAGTCCGTCCCGGCGACTATAAAAAAGGATGGGCAGGTGCGGTACGTATGCAGTGTATGTTCAGATGTCGGAGATGTGGCGGTCATTGCAAGACCCAAAAAGCTCATCTTGAGTAAAACAGAGTTTATCTATGACGGCAAGGCCAAGACACCCTCTGTGACCGTGAGAGACAGGATGGGGAGAGCGCTGACAGCAGAGACGGATCATCAGATCAGTTATCCTGCAGGGCGAAAGGATCCGGGAGTCTATACAGTCACGGCCACCCTCCGTGGGAGATACAGCGGGCGGATGACGGCGGCCTTTACCATCAGACCCAAAGGATCCAGTTTAAAGAAGGTGACAGCTCGCTCCAAAGGCATCCGGGTGACATGGAAAAAGCAGACGGCCCAGATAGACGGCTACCAGATCCAGTATTGCCTGGATAAGAACTTTAAAGGAAAGACAGCCAGGACTGTCACAGCCAAAAAGAACGCCGCCGCAAAGAACATCACCAAGCTAAAAGGAAAAAAGAGATACTACGTCCGGATCCGCACATATAAAAATGTGAAAACGGCTGGGAAGGATAGAAAGCTATATTCTGACTGGTCGGGGAAAAAGAGCGTATACACAAAAAGGCTTGTCAAACCCAGTCATTTGTAGTATAATCGCCTTTGTTATGAAAACGATGAGATGGTCCTCTTTTACAGGGAAGAGCCTGTATTAAGAACATCCACAATGTATAAAGGAGAGAAGACAGATGAATGAGATCATCAGGAAGATCGAAGCTACACAGTTGAAAGAGCAGCCGCCGGAATTTCGTGTAGGCGATACTGTAAGGGTCCATGCGAAGATCAAAGAGGGTGCGCGCGAGAGGATCCAGGTATTCGAAGGTACAGTGCTGAAAAGGCAGAATGGCGGCAACAGAGAGACATTTACAGTCAGGAAGTCTTCCAGCGGGATCGGAGTGGAAAAGACCTGGCCCGTCCACTCACCGAATGTGGAGAAAGTCGAAGTTGTCAGATACGGTAAAGTAAGGAGGGCAAAACTGAATTACTTGAGAGGCCGTGTAGGTAAACGTGCAAAAGTAAAAGAGCGGGTAGTGAGGTAGCGGATCTGAGGGGCTGTGGGAACAGCCCCTTGTATTTCTATATAGAGATATTTTCTGGAGGGCAGGGACATGGCAGGGAGATTATCGAGCGCAAGATCTTTATTCGAGGGGGAGCTTGCAAAGAGCATCCTGGTATGGGTCTTTCAAGTGGCGGTGGTGCTGGCCTGTGCGGTGGTGGTGGCGATCTTTTTTTTCCAGTCGGTGACTATGCAGGAGGGCTCTATGGAGCCTACGCTGGCAGCAGGGGACCGTTTCTTTATCAACAGGATGGTGTATAAGCTGGGGAACCCAAAGCGCGGGGACATCATAGCTTTCAAGATCAGTCCGAAAGCTGAGGCCAGCCTGCATATCAAACGTGTGATCGGGCTTCCCGGGGAGACGATACAGATCAAGGATGGGCAGATCCTCATAAACGGGGAGACGTATAAAGAGGGGCGGGATCTTCCCAGCATCAGCAATCCAGGGCTGGCAGAGGAAGAGATCACTTTACAAGCAGGTGAGTATTTTGTACTGGGCGACAACCGGAATAACAGCGACGACAGCCGGTATGGGGATGTGGGGAACGTCCAGAAAAAATATATCGAGGGCGAACTGTGGTTTGTGGCGGCGCCGTTCAAGAAGATGGGTTTTGTGAAAGAGTAGAGAGAAAGGCAGGCAGTTATGGATCTACAATGGTATCCAGGGCATATGACGAAAGCCAGACGGATGATGCAGGAAAATATCAAGCTGATCGATCTGATCATTGAATTGGTGGATGCGCGCGCTCCTCTGAGCAGCCGGAATCCGGATATCGATCAGCTGGGGCAGCAAAAGTCCCGCTTGATCCTGTTGAATAAGGCGGATCTGGCAGATGCGAGGAAAAACCAGGAGTGGGGCGCTTATTTTCAGGAAAAAGGTTTTTATACAGTCATGGCGGACGCCCGGAGCCGTGCAGGTCTGAAAGTCATCCATACGATGATCAGGGAGGCGTGTAAGGAGAAACTGGAGAGGGACAGGCGGCGCGGGATCAAGAACAGGCCCATACGGGCGATGGTGGTCGGCATACCCAATGTGGGGAAATCCACATTTATCAATACTTTTGCCGGGAAAGCCTGTACAAAGACAGGGGACCGTCCAGGCGTTACGAAAGGCAAACAGTGGATCAGGCTGGATAAAAACGTAGAACTCCTTGACACGCCGGGGATCTTATGGCCCAAGTTTGACGACCCGCAGGTGGGAGAACGGCTGGCCATGATCGGCTCTGTAAAAGATGAGATCGTGGATATGGATGGATTGACGCTCAAGCTCATCCTTTACCTGAAAGGAGCTTATCCGGGGATCTTGCAGGAACGCTACAAGACCAAGGAGGACGGGGATCCTGCAGATATCCTGGGAGATATCGCCCGGGAGCGCAATTGTCTGAAAAAGGGCGGCGATCTGGATCATACAAAAGCAGCCAGGCTGTTGATGGATGAGTTCCGGAGCGGGAGGCTGGGGCGGATCACTCTGGAATGAATTTTTGTGAGGGCAGGTTCTATCATCCTTGTACCTCTGCATAAAGATATATTCCAATCTAGATCGCAGGCGGTAGATCATTTATGCAGATCCATGTGGTCACAGAAGGGGAAACGGTGGATGCTATAGCCCAGATCTATGGCATCCCCGAAGAATCACTGATCTACGATAACCAACTGGTCTATCCTTATAAGCTGGCCATCGGTCAGGCACTCTATGTCCCCACGTACGGCCTATCTAAAGAACGCACACAGGCTCAGGTCTCAGGCTATGCTTATCCGTATATCAGCCCCTGGGTGTTGGGGCAGACACTTCCTTTTTTGACAGAACTCCCTATATTTTCTTATGGATTTACAGAAGAAGGCTGGCTGATCCCGCCGGGGACAGAAGAGAGCTGGATGATCGAGATGTGCCGCACCCAGTCGGTCGTCCCTTTTCTCACACTCACACCCCTTGATGAACAAGGCAGGTTCAATAACGCCCTGATCACCTCTGTAGTATGGGATCCGGAAGCCGGGGACCGGCTCATCCTGGAACTGGCCAGGACGATGAAAGAAAAGGGCTATGGCGGTGTGGACATCGATTTTGAGTACATACGCGGGGAAGACAGAGATGCTTTTACAGAATTTGTCCGGCGGACGGCGGCGATCGTCCATGAGCTGGGGTTCCAGGTGAGCATCGCGCTGGCGCCCAAGACTTCTGCAGACCAGAGAGGGCTCCTCTATGAGGGGAAAGATTATCCGGCGTTAGGGGCCATCGCGGACAGCGTATTGCTGATGACTTATGAATGGGGTTATAAATATGGCCCTAATATGGCAGTGGCTCCGATCGATAGGGTGGAGCAGGTGGTCCGGTACGCGGTCGCCGAGATACCGGCGGCTAAGATACGCCTGGGCATCCCAAACTATGGATATGATTGGCCGCTGCCCTTCGTGCCCAATGTGACAGTGGCAAATACCATAGGGAATGTGGAGGCGGTGCAGATCGCGGTGGACCATTATGCGCGCATCCAATACGATGAGACGGCTCAGTCCCCGTATTTCCGCTATTGGCAGGAAGAGGTGGAGCATGAAGTATGGTTTGAGGATGTGCGCAGCCTGGCGGCAAAATTCCGCCTGGTGGAAGACTACGGGCTGCAGGGGATGGGCTACTGGCAGATCATGCGCTGGTGGAGGGCCAACTGGCTGGCGCTGGAAGATACGTTTTTGATCCGGAAAGAGTAGGGATAATGTAAAAAATGAAGACGATACGGGAGATACAGGAAGAATTTGCCCGGGCATCCGGGGACAGTTATGGTGCCCTTTATGAAAAATACCGGGAGGACAGCCGCAAGGGTGTGGCCGATCTTCTGAGAAGATATCAAAAGATCCAGGAAAAGTTACAGCGGGAGAGAGACAGGATCTGTCAGATGCAGGTATATGAGAGGAAATACGCCCATGTGGGAGTCCTCTGCGGCGTAGATGAAGCGGGACGCGGCCCGTTGGCAGGCCCGGTGGTGGCAGGGGCGGTGATCCTGCCGCCAGACTGTCAGATCCTATATCTGGATGATTCCAAAAAATTATCGGCGAAGAAAAGGGAGGGACTCTATGCGGTGATCCTGGAAGAGGCCCTGGCTGTGGGAGTAGGGTATGCCAGCCCGTCCCGGATCGATGGGATCAATATCCTCCAGGCTACATATGAGGCGATGCGGGAGGCAGTGGGAAAACTTAGGATCCAGCCCCAGCTCCTCTTGAATGACGCGGTCACGATCCCCTGTATGGATATCCCCCAGGTGCCGCTGATCCACGGGGATGCCCGCAGCGTGTCCATCGCGGCGGCCAGCATCGTGGCAAAAGTGACCAGGGACAGGCTGATGGTCGAGTATGATAAGGAGATGCCCCAGTATGGTTTTGCTTCCCATAAAGGATATGGCAGCGCCGCCCATCTGGAGGCATTGCGCAGATACGGACCAAGCCCGATACACCGCAGGAGTTTTTTGAAAAATCTCAAGGGCATCCCGGAGGAGGCAGATGGATAAACGAGAGCTGGGGAGCCGCTACGAGGAACGGGCGGCGGGATTTCTCGCGGGACAGGGATATCGGATCGTGGAGAGGAATTACCAGTATGCCAGGGGTGAGATCGATATCATCGGATGGGACGGATGTTATCTGGTCTTTATAGAAGTGAAATACCGCAGGGACGGCGCCCGGGGCGGGTCATTGGAGGCGGTGGGCCTCCAGAAGCAGCGGCGGATCTGCCGGGCGGCGCTCCATTACAGGATGCAGCGGCGGATAGCGGAGGACACGCCCTGCAGATTTGACGTGGTGGGGATAGATGGAGGAGAGATCACATTGGTGAAAAACGCTTTCGATCTTTGTTATGGGAAGCCTTGGTAAGAAAGGGGAGATGCTATCATGCAGATGGATATAAAATGGAAGAGCGGGGGAGAGCGCCGGATGCAGGTGCGCCAGGCGGGAGAGGTGGTCTATCTGGCCTATCCCGGCCTGGAGGCGACGGGGGTGGTGCGCCATGGTTTCAGCACCCGTCTGGGCGGTGTGAGCAAAGGCGTCTGCGCGTCTATGAACCTGAGTTTTTCCAGAGGTGATGAGGAAGGGGCGGTCAGGGAGAATTACCGGAGGATCGCAGAGGCCATCGGCTTTGACTGGGAGAGCATCGTCACATCTGATCAGACCCATACGGCGCATGTGCGCGTGGTCACAGGACAGGACAAGGGGTGCGGCCTGACAAAGCCCAGGACTTATCAGGATGTGGACGGGCTGGTCACGGATGTCCCAGGGCTGACGCTGGCGACATTTTATGCAGACTGCGTACCCCTTTATCTGGTGGATCCGGTGAAGAAAGCCATTGGGCTGTCCCATTCCGGATGGAAAGGAACGGTAGAGAAGATCGGACTGGCTACGGTGCAGGCCATGGAACGGGAATACGGCACAGACCCGGCGGATCTGGTGACGGCGATCGGCCCTTCGATCTGTCAGGATTGTTATGAGGTGAGCGGGGATGTGATCGGAGAGTTTGAAAAGGCTTTTGCCAAAGAGCTGTGGGACGATCTGTTTTATCAGAAGTCGGATGGGAAATATCAGCTGGATCTCTGGGAAGCCAACAGGCAGATCTTCCTGGAGGCAGGGGTGAGAGAAGAGAAGATCATCCTGCCGGGACTGTGTACTTGCTGTAATCCCCAGTTTCTGTTCTCCCATCGGGCTTCTAAGGGGAAGAGGGGGAATCTGGCAGCGTTCTTGGCTTTGGAAGAAGGTCTGTAAATGAAAGAGCCGCTGTGTCTTCAGCGGCTCTTCGTCTTTTCGAGCAGTCGGATGATCTTATCGTTATGGGAACGTACCCCTTCCACAGACACATCATGATTGATGTTGTTCATGATGCTGGCTAAGTATTTGCTCATATTTGCTTCGATGTAATAGGGGCGTTCCAGCAGTTCCGGGATGCGGTAATTCAGGTTGGTGGTGATCAGCCTGTACAGATATCCTTTCTCATAATATTCATCGAATTTGGCAAGGCCGTCGGTGAAAAGTCCGAAAGTCGTACATACGAAGACGCGGTCTGCCTTGCGCTCTTTTAACTGGATGGCCACGTCCAGCATGCTCCCGCCGGAAGAGATCATGTCGTCGATGATGACCACATCTTTTCCTTCTACAGAATCCCCCAGAAATTCATGGGCTACGATGGGGTTCTTGCCGCCTATGATGGTGGAGTAGTCCCTCCGCTTATAGAACATGCCCATATCCACACCCAGGATATTGGAAAAATATACAGCTCTGGACATGGCGCCTTCGTCCGGGCTGATGATCATCAGGTGATCGTTGTCTGTACGGAAATCAGGGACGTTTTTGATCAGTGCTTTCAGGAACTGGTAGGTGGGGAAGAAGCTGTCAAACCCTTTTAAGGGGATGGAGTTCTGCACCCTGGGGTCGTGGGCGTCAAAGGTGAGGATGTTAGAGACACCCATATCGGACAGTTCCTGCAGAGCCAATGCACAGTCCAGGGATTCCCGGTTGGAGCGCTTATGCTGCCGTCCTTCGTACAAAAAAGGCATGACCACGTTGATCCGGTGGGCTTTGCCGTTGGCAGCGGAGATGATCCGTTTCAGATCCTGGTAGTGGTTGTCAGGGGACATATGGTTCTCATGGCCGCAGACGCTGTAGGTCAGGCTGTAGTTGGTGACATCCACCATGATGAAAAGATCCACCCCCCGCACGGATTCCTTGATATACGCTTTACCTTCCCCGGTGCCGAAACGCGGACATTCACAATCGATCAGAAACGTGTCCGCGCTGTATCCTGGCAGGCGGATACCGGATCTGTCGTGATCGGTCAGTTCCCTGCGCATCCGGACTAATTTGGAGTCGACTTCTTTCGCGAGAGTCCTGCAGCCTGCAAGGGCCGCGATCTTAATAGGAGCCACAGTCATAGGCTTTTCCAATAGTTCTGTGTTGGACATATAAACCTCCATCTAGTATCATTGGTTATGCTTTTCCTTATTCAGTTATAACATCTGGTGTTTTGGCAGTCAAGGAAAACAGATATTTATTGCTTTTTTTTATGTAAATTGGTATGATAAGTAAATGGAAAAAAAGAGAGCCTATGAAGGGCATATGATCAAAACGATAGGACAAAACAGTATCGCCCAGGGATTGGGGCTGGTCCCGGGGGACCGGCTGCTGGAGATAAACGGGAGAGAGATCCGCGATATCTTCGACTATCAGTATGAGATGCAGGAAGAGTATGTGGAGCTGCTCGTGGAGAAGACAGACGGGGAACAGTGGCTCTTCGAAGTGGAGAAAGACATGGGAGAAGAGCTGGGGGCCGGGTTTGAGAACGGGCTGATGGACGAGTACCGTTCCTGCAGCAACCGATGCTGTTTCTGTTTTATCGACCAGATGCCCCCGGGGATGCGAAAGACCTTGTATTTTAAAGATGATGACAGCCGTCTTTCTTTTTTGCAGGGGAATTATGTCACATTGACCAATATGGACAGGCAGGAGCTGGAGCGGGTGGCCCATTATCATTTTTCGCCCATCAATGTGTCGGTCCACACCATAGATCCTGCCCTGCGCTGCCGGATGCTCCACAACCGTTTTGCCGGGGATGTGATGGAGAAGATGCATTTTCTGGCCCGGGCGGGCATAGAGATGAATGGACAGGTCGTCCTCTGTAAAGGGTGGAACGACGGGGCGGTCTTGGAGCAGACGGTGGAAGGCCTGGCGGGGCTGTGGCCCTATATGAATAGCCTGTCAGTGGTCCCTGTGGGGCTGACCCGGTATCGGGACGGCCTGGAGCCTCTGGAGCCTTTTGGACGGGAAGATGCCAAAAAGGTACTGGAGACGCTGGGGAGATGGCAGGAGCAGCTGCGGGAGAGGACAGGCGTTGGGTTTGTCTATCCCAGTGATGAGTGGTATCTGCTGGCGGACCGGTCGCTGCCGTGTGAAAAGATGTATGATGGATATCCCCAGTTGGAGAACGGTGTGGGGATGCTGCGTCTGCTGGAAGAAGAGTTTATGGAGGCTCTGGAGAAAAGGATCGGGGACGGGAGAGTGATCCGGGGGAGCATCGCCACGGGGACTCTGGCCGCGCCTTTTCTGGAAAGGTATATGGAACGGCTCAGGGAGAGATATCCAAAAGTGCAGATCCGGGTATTCCCCGTGGAAAATCGTTTTTTTGGAAAAAATATCACGGTGTCCGGGCTGCTGACCGGGCAGGATATCTATGAGCAGCTGACCAGGAGGGGATTAGGGGATAAGCTGCTGCTCCCCTGTAATATGCTGCGCAGCGGCGAGGAAGTGTTCCTGGACGACTGGACGGTGGGGGAGCTCCAGCAGCGTCTGGGCGTCCCCGTGGCCGTGGCAGACCCGTCAGGAGAGGATCTGATACAGGCGGTGCTGCAGCCGCCGGGGAATGGAAAGCATAGGAGGAGACAGATATATGAGCAAACCGATCGTGGCCATCGTGGGGAGGCCGAATGTGGGGAAATCCACACTTTTTAACGCACTGGCCGGCAGGAGGATCTCGATCGTGCAGGAGACTCCCGGCGTGACCAGGGACCGTATCTATGCGGATGTGGAATGGCTGGACAAGCGTTTCACGATGATCGATACAGGGGGTATCGAGCCGGAGAGCGGTGATATCATCTTATCCCAGATGCGGGAGCAGGCACAGATCGCCATAGACACGGCCGATGTGATCTTATTTATGACGGACGTGCGCCAGGGTCTGGTGGACGCGGATTCCAAAGTGGCGGATATGCTGCGCAGGAGCCAGAAGCCGGTGATCTTGGCAGTCAATAAGGTGGATGACCGGAAGTTAGAGATGGATGTCTATGAATTTTATAACCTGGGGATGGGAGATCCTCTGCCGATCTCTGCTTCCGGGAAACTGGGACTGGGGGAACTGCTGGACAGGGTCGTGGAGAGTTTCCCAAAGGGTGCCGGGGAAGAAGGAGAAGATGATATCCCGCATATCGCGATCATAGGAAAGCCGAATGTGGGGAAATCTTCTATTATAAATAAGATCCTGGGGCAGGACCGGGTCATCGTGTCCGATATCGCCGGGACGACCAGGGATGCCGTTGACACCGGGGTAAACTGGAACGGTCAGGGATATATATTTATCGACACGGCAGGGCTGCGCAGAAAGAGTAAGGTCAAGGAAGAGCTGGAACGGTACAGCGTGATCCGGGCAGTCGCTGCCGTGGAGAGAGCGGATGTGGTGCTGGTGGTGATCGATGCCAGTGAAGGGATCACAGAGCAGGACGCGAAGATCGCGGGGATCGCCCATGAGAAAGGCAAGGGCGTGATCATCCTGGTGAATAAATGGGATCTGGTGGAGAAGACGGATAAAACGATCTACCGCTATACGGATAAGATACGTGAGATCCTCTCTTTTATGCCCTATGCGAAGCTTTTGTTCATATCGGCAAAGACAGGGCAGCGGATCCCGCGTATGTTCGAGACGATCGATGCGGTGATCCAGAACCACGCTCTGCGGGTACAGACAGGGGTGCTCAATGAGATCCTCACAGAGTCCATGGCTCTCCACCAGCCTCCTTCAGATAAAGGAAAGCGGCTGAAGATCTTCTATATGACCCAGGTGTCTGTGAGACCGCCTACGTTTGTATTTTTTGTGAACAGTAAAAAACTGATGCATTTTTCTTATACCAGGTATCTGGAGAACCGTATCCGGGATGCGTTTGGCTTTGAGGGGACGCCCCTGCGGTTTATCGTCAGGGAACGGAAAGGATAAGGAGATGAGAAGATGATCCGTGTTGTTTGTCTGTTTATCGGATATGTGTTTGGGTTGTTCCAGACTTCTTATTTTCTGGGAAAGGCCCATCACATGGATATCCGGGAGCATGGGAGCGGCAATGCCGGGACCACCAACGCCCTGCGCACCATGGGAAAAAAGGCGGCGGCGGTCACATTGGTCTGCGACTGTCTGAAATGCGTGCTGGCTGTGTGGGTGATACGCCTTTTGTTCCGGGAGAGTTACGGGGACATCATGTCCCTCTTGGTGTTATATGGGGCGGCCGGCTGTATCCTGGGGCATAATTTTCCGGTGACGATGGGATTTAAAGGAGGAAAGGGGATCGCTGCCTCGGTGGGGATGATCCTTGCTTTTGATTGGAGGCTTTTTCTGATCGCAGCAGTGGTCTTTTTCAGCCTTTTCTTTCTTTTCCACTATGTCTCAGTGAGTTCTCTCGCCAGCTATCTGGTGGTGTTTGTACTGACTGTCGTCTTTGGACGGATGGGCCGCTACGGCCTGGCTTTTGGCAGACGGATAGAGCTGTATTGTGTGATGGGTGTCCTTATGCTGCTGGCGGTCTATCGGCATCGGGAGAACATCAAAAGGCTGCTGGCGGGTACTGAGAATAAGATCACATTTTCAAAGGAGAGCTGAATATGGCAAATATCGGTATATTGGGCGCAGGGAGCTGGGGCACAGCACTGGCCATACTTTTAGAGAACAATGGGCATCAGGTGCAGGTCTGGTCTGCGCTGGAGGAAGAGGTAGAGATGCTCCGTCAGGATCATGAACATGCTGCAAAACTGCCTGGGGTGGAGATACCGGAGGCGGTGACTTTCACAGAGGATCTGGAAGGATCCGTGCGCGGTAAAGATGTGGTCGTACTGGCAGTCCCCTCCCCTTTTACCAGGGATACGGCACATAAGATAAAGGGCTTTGTGGAAAAAGGCCAGAAGATCGTGAACGTGGCAAAAGGTGTGGAAGAGAAGACGCTGATGACATTGGGTGAGATCATCGAAGAGGAGATCCCGCAGGCTGATGTGGCGGTGTTGTCCGGACCGAGCCATGCGGAGGAAGTAGGGCGCCGGATCCCCACGACCTGTGTGGTCAGTGCCAGGACCCGGAAAACGGCTGAGTATCTGCAGGCTGTCTTCATGAGCCCGGTATTCAGGGTGTATACGACACCGGATATGCTGGGGGTGGAACTGGGCGCGGCTCTGAAAAATGTCATCGCCCTGGCTGCCGGTACGGCAGACGGCCTGGGATACGGGGACAATACGAAAGCGGCCCTGATCACCCGCGGTGTGGCGGAGATCTGCAGGCTGGGTGTGCGCATGGGGGCCAAGATGGAGACATTCTACGGTCTTTCCGGTATGGGGGATCTGATCGTTACCTGCGCCAGTCAGCACAGCCGGAACCGGAGAGCGGGTTTCCTGATCGGACAGGGGAAGACGATGGAAGAGGCTATGGAAGAAGTCAGGATGGTGGTGGAAGGCGTGTATTCGGCAAAGGCGGCAAAAGGCCTTGCCGAGAGATATGATGTAGAGATGCCGATCGTGACAGAAGTCTGTAAGGTACTGTTCGAGGAGAAACCAGCGGCCGACGCGGTCAATGATCTGATGCTGCGGGATAAGAAAGTGGAATCCCCTGCCCTGCCATGGGAATGACAGGCACAGGCGCATCCCCCTTCTGGCCTGTGAGGGGGATCAGGATGGATCAGAATGTTACATCGCGCAGATCGTCAGGGATAGAAGCGCTGCGGTAGTCTCTGTTCAGCTGGTCGATGGCGTCCATGTCCTCTTCTTCCAGTACAAAATCAAAGATCTCGCCGTTGCTGATGATGCGTTCTTCCTGGGTGGATTTTGGGATGACGGCTACGCCTTTCTGCAGGATCCACCGCAGGCCGATCTGGGCCGGGGTCTTTCCGTATTTTGTGGCGAGGATGCAGATCACATCATCGTCCAGGTAGGCGCCGCGTGCGAGGGGAGCGTAGGCTTGTACGGCGATCCCCTTGGACTGGCAGTAATCCACCAGTTTCTTCTGATACCAATAGGGATGGAACTCGATCTGGTTGACAGAAGGTGTGATATCCGATATGCTGGCGAGTTCTTCCAGATGGCGGATATCAAAATTGCTGACACCGATGGAACGGGCCCTGCCCTGTTCATAAAGTCTTTCCAATTCCTTCCAGGTACTCAGGTAACAGCCTGGAACGGGCCAATGGATCAGATATAGATCCACGTAGCTGGTCATCAGCCTCTCGAGGCTCCTGGAAAAAGATCCTTCCACATCGCCCAGCCGCTGGGCATTGTTCCAGATCTTGGTAGTGATGAACAGATCTTCACGCGGGAGGGGGCAGGCCTGGATGCCCCGGCCGACGCCGTCTTCGTTTTTATACGCAGAAGCTGTGTCGATGAGCCGGTAGCCGGCATCCACAGCCCACCCGATCGCGCGCTCTACCTCGCGCTCTCCGGTCGCTTTATATACGCCCAGCCCCAGAAGGGGCATCTCATTTCCTGAATTTAGTGTGATCGTAGTTATCATATGGACCTCCATGACTCTATAAAATAAAAAGTACCCCGAAAGCTCAGATCCGGTGGTAGGTTTAAAGTTTTTGGTGTGATCATTGGTGGAGTATAGCATATAAATGTGAAGTTAATGCAAGAAAAGTATTACAAAAATAATAAATCCCGTGGCGCGGGCATATGTACAGGAGGGAGGGTGTCGGGGCACGTATCTGTGGGATCGGAGGATGAAAACTGAAAATGGTGATTTTGTGCAATGTTCGGAGGTTTTGCACAAAATTGTCCGGAAATTACCAGTGCAAGGTTGTGATTTTTATAAAAAATCCAATAAAAATTCCTTGAAATATATCTGATATGGTTGTATAATTACAAGTACTTGGTGGGACCATGCAGGACATGGGGCACCATGCGGTTTCTGTGGAAGCCAGAACGCTTAGAGAAAGGAGCGGGATATGCATTTGATCAAAGATGAAAATGGAAATGTGGTTTCCCATGGCCATGGAGAGCATCAGGGATGCCCCCACAGCCATGACCCTGATCATGAACACTGCGGACACCATCACGGTGAAGGCGGATGCCAGGGCGGGGATTGCAAACAGGAGACAGTAGCACTGCTCGCCTATATGGTGCAGCACAATGAACACCATGCGGCAGAACTGGATCAGATGGCAGACAATCTGGAGAAACTGGATATGCTCGATGCGGCCAGGACCATCCGGGACGGGGTGGCGGATTTCCAGAAAGCAAATATGCGCTTTAGTCTGGCGCTGACACTGGTGAAAGAGCAGGTAAAGGAGGCATAGAGTATGTGCTTGGCTACAGTCATAAGGAAACAGGACGGGAGTACGATCTTTAAAAACGTCAGCCGGATCGATGTGGATGCAGAGACTCTGATCATCCGTGATATCATGGGGGATGAGACAAGAGTGCAGGGCGTTATCCGGATGGTGGATCTTGCCAATAGCATCGTAGAAGTGGATTCAATAGGATAGATAGGGATCAGTCACAGTTTTGTGCATTGTTTGTGACTATGAAGGAAGTAGGATCGAATAGTTGATAGTTTTACAAAACAAAAAGATTTTGGAGGTAACCTGATGGCACATGTGATCGCAGTTGCCGGCAAAGGCGGGGTGGGAAAGACTACATTATGTGGGTTGATCATCCAGTATCTCGGCGAGATGGGGAAAGGTCCGGTCCTTGCAGTGGATGCAGATGCCAATTCCAACTTAAACGAAGTGTTAGGCGTGGAAGTAGAGAAGACCCTGGGGGATATCAGGGAAGAGATCGCACAGGCGGAGATCGCGAAAGAAAGCCCCATACCGGCGAGTATGTCGAAAGCAGATTATGCGGAGATCCAGTTCCGGAACGCAGTGATCGAAGACGATGACTTTGATATGCTGGTCATGGGACGCACCCAGGGAAAAGGATGTTATTGTTTTGTGAATGGATTGTTGCAGTCGCAGCTCGCCAAACTGCAGAACAATTATCCGTTCTTTGTTGTGGACAATGAGGCAGGGATGGAACATATCAGCCGCGGGATCTTGCCCAGCATGGAGACAGCGATCCTGGTCAGTGACTGTTCCAGAAGAGGCGTACAGGCTGTTGGGCGCATCGCCCAGCTCATCAAGGACTGCGGCATGAAGCCGAAGAACGTCGGCCTGATCGTCAACCGGGCGCCCGGAGGGAAGTTGAACGATGGGACCCGGGAAGAGATCGAGAAGCAGGGGCTTGAACTCTTGGGGGTCGTCCCCCAGGATGACACAGTCTATGAATTTGACTGTGACGGCAAGCCTACAGTACAGCTTCCGGATGATTCGCCAGTGAAGAAGGCTGTCCGGGAGATCGTACAGAAACTGCATTTGTAAAGTGAGAGGCACTTCACCCTCTAAAAAAACAAGGAGAGGGTCCAGGGGGTATAGCACTCTGGAAGGATTAATTTTTAGATGAGGATGCCACAATTTTTTTAAGGAGGTTTATTAATGAGTGAGTTCAAGTTAACCACAGTGGAGGAATTTGAAGCGGCTACCGAGCGGTTGCTGGAGAATGGTGCAAAAGTTGGTGCTGATTCATGGCAGATGCGCGTTAAAAATCAGACACCCCACTGTAAATTCGGTGAATCTGGTGCATGTTGTAGGATCTGTTCTATGGGACCCTGCCGTATAACAGCAAAGTCACCGAGAGGTATCTGCGGATGTGATATCCATGGTATCGTTGGCAGGAATTACCTGAAATTTACAGCAGGCGGCGCTGCGACCCATTCTGATCATGGACGCGAGATCTGCCACACTCTGTATGAATCAGCAGCAGACGGGAACTACAAAGTAAAAGATCCTGAAAAACTGATCCGTATCGCAAAAGAATGGGATATCGAGACAGAAGGAAAAGACATCTATGATCTGGCTCATGAAGTAGCCGAGGCGGGTCTTATGGAATATGGTAAACCATTTGGGTTCCAGAGATTCTTGAAGAGGGCTCCGAAACATACACAGGAGATCTGGGAAAGAGAAGAGATCGCACCGCGCGCGATCGACAGAGAAGTCGCATCTTCCCTGCACATGACTCATATGGGATGTTCTTCTAAACCGGAAGCATTGATCCGTCAGGCTCTGCGTGCAGGTCTTTGCGATGGATGGGGCGGTTCCATGATGGGTACGGAGTTCTCTGACGTACTGTTCGGTACACCGAAAGAAATGGAGACAGAAGCGAACCTGGGCGTTATGGTAGAAGAGAACGTAAACATCGTTGTACATGGCCATGACCCGTCACTTTCTGAGATGATCTGTGAATACGCAGACGATCCGGAGATGATCGCTTACGCTAAAGAAAAAGGCGCACAGGGCATCACAGTCTCTGGTGTTTGCTGTACTTCAAACGAAGTAGCTATGCGTCGTGGGATCCCGATGGCTGGTAACTTCCTGCAGCAGGAGAACGTTGTACTGACAGGCGCTTGTGAAGCGATCGTTGTAGACGTACAGTGTATCTTCCCGGCACTTGGCCCCTTGAGCAAATGTTTCCATACAAAATTCATCACAACATCACCGATCGCTCAGATGCCGGAATCTGAATTTATCAGGTTCAACTCCCACACAGCAGGCGAGAACGCAAAAGCGATCGTAAAAGCAGCGATCGAGAACTTCCCGAACAGGAAGAAAGAACTGGTACATATCCCAGATCTGAAACAGAAGGCTACAGTTGGTTATTCCGTAGAACAGATCGTTAAGAAACTGGACGGGGTAACAAACTCTCAGGTAGATGAGCTTGGAACAACGAAACCTCTGATCGAATGTATCGTATCTGGTGTTCTCCGTGGCGCAGTCGCTATGGTTGGATGTAACAACCCGAAAGTACGCCCGGATGCTGCCCATATCAGTCTGATGAAGAAACTGATCGCCAATGATATCGTACTCATCGTATCCGGATGTTCAGCTCAAGCAGCAGCAAAAGCTGGTCTGATGGATAAACGTGCGAAAGACCTTTGCGGCGCTGGCTTGAAGAGAGTTTGTGAACTGGCAGATATCCCGCCTGTACTCCATATGGGTTCCTGTGTAGATATCAGCCGTATGCTGATCCTGGCTGCCGAGCTTTCTAAGGATTCCGGATTGAACATCTCTCAGCTTCCAGTAGTAGGATGTGCGCCTGAGTGGATGTCTGAAAAAGCTGTATCCATCGGTAACTATGTAGTTGCTTCTGGTCTCGATACATACCTTGGCGTAGAACCGTATGCTTCTGGCTCATCAGAGATAACGGGGCTGCTCACAGGTGGTGTTAAAGACTGGGTAGAGGCTTGCTATACAGTTGAAACAGATATTGATAAATTAGGTGACTTGATGATCGAGAAGATTGAAGAGAAGAGGACAGCTATAGGTATCTAATGATCTGAGATCTAGGATCAGATGCGTATGATCGGAGGGATGATATGAAGATTGCGATCACCGGTAAAGGCGGGGTGGGAAAGACGACTTTTGCGGCTACGTTAGCCAGGCTCTATGCTGAGGAAGGCAGGAAAGTGCTGGCCGCGGATGTGGATCCGGATGCGAATCTCGGACTTGCATTGGGGTTTGATGAAGAGACATTGGATTCTATCGTCCCCATCTCCAGGATGCGTAAACTGGTAGAGGAGCGCACAGGAGCCGGTCCAGACAATCAATTCTATCGTGTAAACCCAAAAGTGGATGATATCCCGGATAGCTACGGAAAGATGTGCAACGGTGTAAAACTGCTGGTACTGGGTACGGTAGAGACTGGGGGCGGCGGCTGTGTCTGCCCGGAACATGTGATGCTGAAACGTATCATCAATAATATGGTGCTGCACAGGGACGACGTGGTGATCCTGGATATGGAAGCCGGCCTGGAACATCTGGGCAGGGGTACCACAGAGAGCATGGAGCAGTTTATCGTAGTCATCGAGCCGGGAGCCAGGAGTGTGCAGACTTATAAGAATGTGAAGCGTCTGGCTGAGGATCTGGGTGTAAAGCAGGTGCGTGTGGTCGCCAACAAAGTGCGGGGACCGGAAGACGAAGCTTTTATCCAGGAGAAGATCCCTCCGGAAGACCTGTTGGGGATGATCCATTACAACACAGACGTGATGGATGCTGACCGTCAGGGAAAGTCCCCTTTTGACTTTAGTCAAGATGTGGTGAAAGAGATCCAGGCAATCAAAGAAAAAATCGATCATCAATGATCATAATCAGGAGGTAAATAAAAAGTGCTATTATTTGATACCGTTTTTAATGGAAATGATGCAGTATATAAGCTTACGGAAGATGCTGTAAATAGTGCGATCGCACAGCATGGCGAAGATAAAGCCGTTGGCTTCCCGGATACAGCTTATGGTCTTCCCTGCTACAACGCTGTAACAGGTACAAAGATCAAGACTCTGAAAGATATCAAAGATGCTATGGGTGTTGTGAAGAGCCTGATGACAAGAGAGAGAAGGATCAACGATGCCTTCATGTCAGGTGTTGCTACAGCACTCTGCGCAGAATTTATCGAAGCCCTGAAATACATCGATGGTGCGACTCCTTATGCAGAGCCATGCTATGGCCATCTTGCAGATGCGATCATCCGTGAACTGGGTGTGCCGCTTGTAACAGGCGATATCCCAGGTGTAGCTGTTATCCTTGGTTCTGCTCCTACAGCACAGGAAGGCGCTGATCTTGTAAAGAGCTATCAGGAACAGGGTATCCTCGTTACTTTAGTAGGCGGGATCATCGACCAGGTTGCAGAAGTGGGCATGAAGACTGGCGCAAATGTACGTGTCATCCCTCTGGGCAAAGACGTGACATCTGTTATCCATGTTGTATCTGTAGCTCTGCGTGCTGCATTGATCTTTGGTAACATCAAACCAGGCGATGCTGCAAACCTGATGAAATATACATTCGAGCGTGTACCGGCATTCGTGAACGCATTCAAACCATTGGATGACGTGATCGTAGCTTGCGGTGCAGGCGCTATCGCACTGGGCTTCCCGGTAGTGACCAACGACATGGACTATGCAAATGGCGTTAAAGTACCGAAGAGCTTGATCAGACTGGAAGATGTATCCAAGTTCAACGCTGCTTCCCTTGAAGCACGCGACATCAAGATCAAGATCACACATATCGATATCCCTGTATCCTATGCATCCGCTTTCGAAGGAGAGATCATCCGCAGGGGCGATATGCAGGTAGAGTTCGACGGTTCTAGGGTTGACTGCTTCGAACTTGTACAGACAAAAGAAGCTGCTGAGATCGAGGATCATAAGATCGAACTGATCGGTCCGGATATCGATGAATTTGAAGTGGGCAGCAAGCACAACATCGGCTTTGTTGTCGAAGTAGGCGGCAAGAAGATGCAGACAGACTTCGAATCCGTTATCGAGCGTAAGTTCCATACTTACATCAACGGTGGTGAAGGTATCATGCATACAGGCCAGAGGGATATGATCCGTATCCGTATCAGCAAGGATGCTTTCAATGCTGGATTCCGTGCAAAACACCTTGGCGAGATCCTCTATGCGAAAGTAAAGAATGATTACGAAGCAGTCGTTGACAGATGTCAGGTGAAGATCTATACAAACCCAGAGGATTGTAAAGAGCTGCGCCACGGCCTCGTATTCAACGTATTCGAGAAACGTGATGAGAGACTCCTGAGCCTCACAGACGAATCCGTAGACGTATACTACAGCTGTATCCTGTGCCAGGCATTCTCACCGTCACACGTATGTGTGGTAACACCGGAGAGACTCGGCCTGTGCGGTGCCGTTTCATGGTTGGATGCAAAAGCTACAAATGAGCTGGAGCCGGAAGGCGCTTGCCAGATCATCACCAAAGAAGGTGTGATCGACGAGAAACTGGGCGCTTACGAATCTGTAAATACTGCTGTTAAAAAATACTCCATGGGCGCACTGGAAAAAGTTACACTGTACTCCATCATGGAAGACCCGATGACATCCTGTGGATGCTTCGAGTGTATCTGTGGTATCGAGCCGATGTCAAACGGTGTGGCTATCGCTAACCGTGAGTACGCAGGCGCTACACCTCTGGGTATGACCTTCTCAGAGATGGCTTCTATGACAGGTGGTGGTGTACAGACTCCTGGCTTCATGGGACATGGTAAACACTTCATCTCCTCTAAGAAGTTCATGGCAGCTGAGGGTGGCTTAGAGCGTATCGTATGGATGCCGAAAGAACTGAAAGACTTCGTTGCTGAGAGACTGAACGCTACGGCAAAAGAAATGTATGGCATCGACAACTTCACTGATATGATCGGTGATGAGACGATTGCTGAAGATCCGGAAACACTGTTCACATTCCTGCAGGAGAAGAACCATCCGGCACTGAGCATGGATCCATTAATGTAACAGATTAGTTCTGCCTGCCTCTGGCAGGCAGACTGGTCAATAGATAGAATATTTTAATAAGGAGGCTAAATCAAAAATGCCGTTTAATCAAAAACCACAAAAATTTTCTGCAAAGATCAACACTGTCACGATCGGCACAGGTGACAAAGCTATCTCACTGGGCGGAGAAAGTGTACTTCCATTCTATACTTTTGACGGCGACATCGAAAATGCGCCAAAGGTGGGTGTAGAGATCACAGATAATGGTATCGACGATTCTCTGCCGGGGATCAAAGCTTTCTATGATGGATGTGCTTCAGTAGCTGATATGGCTAAAAAAGCATCCCAGATGGAAGGTGCAGATTTCGTAGTATTGACATTAGTTGGCGGGGATCCAAATGGAGATAACAAATCTGTTGAAGATCTTGTTGCCATTGTGAAAGAAGTTGTTGCAGCAGTTGATTGCCCGCTGGTAGTCAAAGGCTGTTCAAACGTAGAAAAAGATGCTGCTCTCCTCCCGAAAGTTGCTGAAGCATGCCAGGGTACAAATGCTCTGATCATGTCTGCAAAAGAAGAAAACTACAAAGCAGTCGGCGCTTCCGTAGGTCTGGCTTATGACCTGAACATGGGTGCTGAGTCTGCCGTAGATATCAACTTGGCAAAACAGTTGAACGTTATCAGCACACAGTTGGGCGTTAAAGCAGATCGGATCGCGATGGATGTTGGTACTGCTGCTGTTGGATACGGATATGAATATGTGGTATCTGCCATGGATCGTATCAGAGGCGCCGCATTGTCCCAGGATGATGCAACACTTCAGATGCCTATCATTACACCGGTAGCAAATGATTCTTGGAATGTGAAAGAAGCTGTTGCTTCTGAAGAGGATTTCCCGGAATGGGGTCCCAGGGAAGAGAGAGGTATCGGCATGGAGATCATGACCGCCGCATCTGACCTGGTATCTGGATCTAATGCCGTGATCCTGAGACATCCTCAGTCTGTTGCAACAATCGCGAAAATGGTCAAAGAATTAGTGTAATAGGAAAAATAGGAGGATAAAGAAGAATGGCGCTGACAGGTATTCAAATTTTTAAGATGACACCAAAGAAAAACTGTAAGGAATGTGGGTCTCCAACCTGTATGGCTTTCTCTATGAAAGTTGCTCAGGGGGCTGCTGATATCTCTGCGTGCCCGCATATGTCCGAAGAAGCTCTGGCTACATTGGCTGATGCGACTGCACCTCCAATGAAGACGATCAAGATCGGGGCAGGCGATGCAGAATATACATTAGGCGGAGAGACTGTACTTTACAGGCATGAGAAAACATTCGTGAGCCGTCCGAGATATGCTGTAGCTATCTGCTCATGCATGGATGATGCTACGATCGATGCAAAATTAGAAGGCCTGAAGAAGGTTGACTATGAGCGTATCGGTGAGAGGATGTATGTAGAACTCATTTATGTAAACTACAGCGCAGAAGACGGACAGGACAAGTACCTGGATATCGTTAAGAAAGCCGCTGCTACAGGCAGGACTCTGGTACTGGAATGCACAGATGAAGCAGTTGCAAAAGCAGCTCTGGATATCTGCAAAGATTCCAAACCGGTATTGAATGGCGCGACTGCAGCAAACGCTGAAGCTATGAATGCTGTAGCTACAGAAGCTGGTGTTGTATTGGGTGTGAGCGGAGCCGACTTAAATGAGATCTACGACACGATCGCAAAACTGGAAGGACTTGGAAACAAGAACCTCGTAGTTGACGTGACAGGCGCTGACGTTAAGACTACATTCGCAAACGCTGTACAGTTAAGGCGTGCTGCGATCAAAGATGGCGACCGCACATGTGGTTATCCGTCCATCGTTAAAGTTGCAAAACTTGCAAAAGACGACAAATATCTGCAGGAAGCTCTGGCTGCCTTGTTCACAATGAAATATGGTTCTATCATCGTTCTGCAGGATATGGACTATGATCAGGCTCTGCCACTGTACGGCCTGCGTCAGAACGTATTTACAGATCCTCAGAAACCAATGACTGTTGAACCAGGCATCTACCCGATCAATGGTGGAGACGAGAATTCCCTGTGCCTGACAACTGTTGACTTTGCTCTTACATACTTCGTTGTTTCCGGCGAATTGGAGAGGTCTGGCGTTCCTTGTAACCTGTTGATCAGCGATGCAGGCGGTATGTCTGTACTGACAGCTTGGGCTGCTGGTAAACTGTCTTCCGGTACGATCGCTAAGTTCATCGAAGAACAGGTGAAGGACAAAGTATCATGCCGTAAGCTGGTCATCCCAGGTAAAGTTGCCGTACTGAAGGGCGATCTGGAAGCAAAACTTCCGGATTGGGAGATCATCGTAGCTCCGAACGAAGCAACACAGCTTGTGAAGTTCATGAAGGAAATGGCATAGTCGTCTGTAATAAAGCATCAAATTATCATTTATATATAAAAGGAGAACTAATATGGCAAAATTTATCGTAATCGGTGAGAGGATCCACTGTATATCTCCAGTTATCCGCGAAGCGATGGAAAAAAGAGATCCTGCACCGATCCTGCAGAGGGCAAAAGAGCAGTTGGATGCCGGCGCAACTTATATCGATGTAAACATCGGACCGGCTGAAAATGATGGCGAAGACCTGATGAAATGGGCTGTAACAACGATCCAGAACGAGTTTGACAATGTACCTCTGGCATTGGATACAGCTAACAAGGCTGCTATCGAAGCTGGTATCTCTGTATACAACAGGGCTAAAGGCAAACCGATCGTTAACTCTGCAGATGCTGGCGACAGACTGAGCTATATCGATCTTGCAGCTGCTAACGATGCGATCGTTATCGCATTGTGTTCAGCAGGGAGCGTTCCGGCAGACGTTGATGAACGTATGGCATTCTGCCAGCAGATGCTGGAACACGGCATGACTCTGGGTATGGAAGCAGAAGATCTGTGGTTCGATCCGTTATTCTTGGTCGCTAAGGGAATGCAGGAACAGCAGAAAGCTATCATGGAATCTATCCGTCAGTTTACAGAGATGGGCCTGAACACAACAGGTGGTCTGTCTAACGTATCAAACGGTATGCCGAAGAATATGCGTCCGATCATGGATTCTACAATGGTTGCTATGTGTATGGCTATGGGTCTGACATCTGCGATCGTTAATCCATGTGATCAGAGGTTGATGGAAGCTGTTAAATCTGCTGATATCCTTTTGGATAATTCACTGTATGCAGATTCCTATCTTGAACTGTAAGATATTGTAAATGATCATACAGGGGTGGAGGAAAAGTGGGGTTTTAGTCTCCTGATTTTCTCCACCCTTTTGTCATGAAGATCGCGGGAGGGAGCGGTCAAGTTTCATATTTATAGAAATGGGCGGAAATTAAGTGGGCGGAGATTTCCGGACTCAAAAGGATAAAGGAGATTTCATCTATGTATAAGGTGACGTTTAAATTTGAAGATGGTAGTCAGGTGGAGAACTATGCAACCGAAGGTGAGACTCTTCTGGAATTAGCTCAGAAGTCTAACGTGGTGATCGATGCACCTTGTTCGGGGAATGCCTCCTGCGGAAAGTGTAAGATCAAACTGTTGGAAGGCCAGATGGAGTCGAAGAAGACTCGTCATATCACGGATGATGAATTTGACCAGGGCTGGAGACTTGCCTGTATCAGTGAACTCACCAATGATGTGGAGGTCTTGGTCCCGGATATCGCGTCTGCATTCAAGAGTCGGATGAAGGTAGCGGACTTGAGTTCTAAAGACGAGATCCAGATCTTCCAGCAGACGAAAGAGAGCATAGAATTTGCCGGCATAGATCTTCATAATAGTCTGGATGTAGTGGAAGTGATGATGGATCCGCCGTCATTGGATGATACGATGCCGGACAATGAAAGACTTGCCCGGGCACTGCGCAAATATATGAACCTGAAGACAGTCCGTTTTCCGTATTCGGTACTGCTGAAAATGCCGGATGTACTCAGGGAGAGCGATTTCACAGTGAAATGTGTGATCCGTACCACACCCGATGATATGTTCGTATATGATATTTTCCCAAAAGACTACGATGTGGTCATAGGCGGTCTTGCTATCGATATAGGTACGACAACTGTATCTGCACTGATCATCAATATGGAGACAGGGGAGATCCTGGCAAAAGCCTCTTCAGGAAATGGTCAGATACGTTACGGGGCGGATGTGATCAACCGTATCATCGAATCACAGAAACCAGGCGGCCAGCTCCGGCTCCAGAAAGCTGTGATCGAAGAGACGATCAATCCTATGGTGGAGCAGATGTGTTCCAGTATCGGGTTCTCAAAGAAACAGATCTACCGGATGTGTATCGCCAGCAATACGACGATGAACCATCTCTTTGCAGGGATCAATGCGGATCCGCTCAGGATGGAACCTTACATCCCGGCCTTCTTCAAGACAAATTCGCTCTTTGCCTCAGATCTTGGCATCGATGTGAATCCAGACGCGCATATCATCGTAGCGCCGAATATCGGGAGTTATGTGGGCGGTGACATTACAGCCGGGACTTTTGTCAGTATGATCTGGAACAAACCAGAATTTTCCTTGTTCATCGACCTGGGTACTAATGGAGAGCTGGTCTTCGGGAATTCGGATTTCCTCATGAGTTGTGCATGTTCTGCAGGGCCGGCCTTTGAGGGCGGTGATATCAGTTGCGGTATGCGCGCCACGGACGGGGCGATCGAGGCGTGTACGATCGACAAAGAGACCATGGAACCGACTTGCATCATCGTTGGTGGTGAGGGCGAGAAACCTATTGGCCTGTGTGGATCGGGGATCATTGATGTGATCAGCGAACTTTATCTTGCGGGGATCATCGACCCCAAGGGTAAATTTATCCGGGAGGGCAAGCGGATCAAACGTGATGAGTACGGGACGGGCAGCTATGTACTGGCATTTGAGGAAGAGGCAGGCTCGGTAAAAGATGTGGAGATCACAGAGGTGGATATCGACAACTTTATCAGAGCCAAAGGCGCTATTTTCTCAGCGATCCAGACGATGCTCGTATCCCTGGATTTTGACGTATCTATGATCGACAATGTATATGTAGCCGGAGGCATCGGGAGCGGGATCAATATGCAGAATGCGGTGAATATCGGTATGTTCCCCGATATCCCCCAGGAGAAATTCCACTATGTGGGCAATTCTTCCCTGTCCGGTTCTTATGCGATGCTCTTATCCACAGAATCAGAGCGGAAAGTCTACGAGATCGCACAGAATATGACATATATGGAGTTGAGTACCGTACCTTCTTATATGGATGAATTTATAGGAGCTTGTTTCCTGCCGCACACGGATATCAATCTGTTCCCTTCCGTAAAAGCTAGAATGGAATAAGTCAGGAGTAGAGAAATGGAGAAGACAACAGAGAAAGAGTTTCCATACGCGAAAGACAATAAGGAGAGACTGCCCTGGGAACATTACCTGTCTCTGTATGGACAGGCAGATCCCCAGGAGATCGCACAGCGCCTTGGCATCAGTTATGATGAGGGGACGAAGAGCTTTGCAGTAGGATTGCTGGGCAGTGTCTATAAGATCACCTGGCCGGATTTCCAAGTGGATCATGAACCAGATGAGATAGGGTATTATCCGCTGGAAGATATGATCGCCGCCAAGATCCTCGTCATCCGGTATCTGCTGAACGGGGAGGATTCTTTTCCCAGCGGGAAATTCGTGGCATACAGCGATATGCCCTGGGGGAATGTCTACCAGAAGCAATTCCATGGACGCTGTATCCTGCGTCTGGCCTATGGATTCGGCAATAAGCTCGATCGTTTCCAGGCGGTCATGGAACGGATGAAAGGGAAAAAACTGGATCTGGGGGATATCTCTTATGAAATATGCCTGATCGGGAGATACTATGTCAGGTTTATCTTATGGGAAGGAGACGAAGAATTCCCACCGTCTTCACAGATCATATTCTCTGATAATTTCCCACATGCTTTCGAGGCAGAAGATATAGCTGTGGTGGGGGATGTGTGTATCGGGATGATGAAAGCATTGGATAAATGTATCGGTGCATGATGGGATGGCCAGGGACGGGGAGTTTCCCGTCCCTGGAGCGATCTATGGTGGATGGAAAAAGGAGCGGAAAAAGATGAGATTTGATCTGCATTGCCATACAAAGAATGGGTCTTTGGACGGAAGGATCGACATTGAGGATTATATGCGGCTTCTCAGGCAGAAAGGTTTTGATGGTATGCTGGTCACAGATCATAATACCTATAATGGGTATCGGGCCTGGAAGGAACTCCGCAAGCGGACGGATGAATACGATGATTTTGTGATCCTCAAAGGCGTTGAATACGATACCATAGATGCCGGACATATCATCGTGATCATGCCGGATGGTCTGAAATTGCGTATTTTAGAGATCCGAGGGCTTCCGGTGCAGCTCCTGGTGAAGATCGTCCATCGCTACGGTGGGATCCTGGGTCCTGCACACCCTTTTGGTGCGAAATTTTTGAGCGCAATGTGTTCGGAAAAATTGAAAAGGGATAAAGGGCTGATCCACCAGTTTGATTTTGTAGAAGCGTTTAATACCTGCGAGCTCCCGGAATCCAACAGGAGAGCAAGGGAACTGGCTATGACCTACAAGAAACCGGCATTCGGCGGGTCAGATTCCCATAAGGAGAAATATGTGGGCACGGCTTATACGGATATAGATTATGATGTCCGTAATTGCAACGATCTGATCTATGCGGTGAAAAACGGACTTGTCGTCGGATGTGGGGGACAGGAGAGGGAACCGGTCCGGCAGCACCCGGCGTGGAACCTGGTGCCGGTGGGCACCGCTTGGAAAGTGTATAATCAGGGGCTTGCCGTGTTAAAATCCCATAAAAGGAAAGTGAAGGTACAGGAGATCTTTGATCTGGATCAGATGCGGGCGACACGCAGGCTCATAAGATCGAATAAATAGAAAAGGAAGTGTTGGGATGGAGCGGGCATCAGTGGAGGAAAGGCTACTGGCAGATAGCTGGAAGCCCGATTCTTGATATTGCATTATCCAATGAGCGGTTGGAGAGATACACTTTTCAATATTTTTTTCTTATTACAAATCTTTTGTAGAGTGAACATATATACTGTGGTATGAGAAGAAAGGTAGATGAGGTGATCATCTACCTTTTACTTGGTTTCGGTCCTTTTTCGCATATCTTACAGTATCGTCGATGCATCATAAAAGTTTTTTTATTGACAGATAGGTGTTGGTGATACAAACTCAGCTATCGCAGGGCTTTTTATTTTGGCCTCAAAGCAACAACTTTATAGAGATATATCTTATCAATTAGAAATGAAGGATATCATTTATCTACGTATAATAAGAAAGGGGAGTTTGATTTATTCCTTTGGGAGTATTGTAGCATCTGTATTTTAAAATAAAGGAGGAATAGCTAAGTTATGAAAATAAATAAAATTATTAAAATCTTGACAGTAGCCATTTTTTTATACATTGTAGCGAGTTTACCATGCTCAGTGTCAGCAGCAACTATCTTTGGGTCAATGGAAGATAATACTATTGGCACAGCAAATAAAATGAACATGGGTGATAGAATACATGGTAGTATCACAGAGACTGATGATCTCGATCACTACAAATTTCAACTGGATGATGCAGGCTGTATAGGATTAGATATAACATCATATATGCGGCATTATTGTATTATAATGTATGATTCGGATGGAAAAGAAATATGGTATACGGACGAAAATGAATGGACAGAATCTGTTGGATACCGTCGAGACAGTTATGCTTTGTATTTAGAAAAGGGAGTATATTACATGCAGATCAATGGATATCGGTATGGCTCGTATGGAAAGTCTACCGGAGAATATGAATGCAGTACTTCTTTTATTTCATCTGAAACTAATAATATGGAGCCAGATAATTCTTTTGCAGATGCGAACGATATCGTTTTGGGGAATATGATCACGGGACAGATATCAGTAACTGATGATCATGACACGTTTCGATTTAAGCTTTCTGATTCAGGTTGTGTAATATTAAATATGAAATCGTATATGAAGTATTATTGCATTAAATTATTTAATCTGGATGGAAAGGAAATATGGTATACACATGAAAATGAATGGACAGAATCTGTTGGATACCGACAAGATAGCCACAATCTGTATTTGGATAAAGGAACATACTATATGCAGATTAATGGATATAGGTATGGTACGTATAGTAAATCTACTGGAAAATACGTACTAAGTACACAGTTTCAATCTTCCAATGTATCCTTTGAACAAGATGATAATTCTTTTCTCTCTGCAAATCCAATCTTATGGGATACAAGATATCGGGGGCAGATCTCGATCAATGATGATCTGGATACTTATAAATTTGAAGTAACATCAAATAAGACGATCGCGGTCAATATAACGTCGTATATGCGTTATTACTGTATTATAATATTTAATACTTCTGGTGAGAGGATCTGGTCTACAGACTGGAATGAGTGGAACAACAACGTTGGTTATCGGACGGATGTACACAATATAGTCTTAAGTGCAGGAACATATTATATGCAGATCAATGGATATTTCTATAATTCATATGATAAGTCTACTGGGAGATATATCTTTAATATTGGTGGATTGAATCAAAAAAATTGCTCTCATAGGTACACAGATAAAACAGTATCTGCTACCTATTTCAGAGGAGGATATGATCTACATAAATGTGAAAAGTGCGGAAAATCGTATAAAGATAACTATACTGCAAAGAAGATATTGGGGCAGAGTAGTATTTCTACATGGTCTAAAGGGGGAAAAAAGAAATTATCTTTGCAATGGTATACAGTATCTGATGCTTCAGGATATCATATCAGATACTGTACCAACAAAGATATGAGAAAGAATGTCAAAACTATAACCGTAAATGGGCAGCAAAAACATAGAAAGACAATTAAAAATTTGTCCAGATATAAAAAATATTATGTTCAGGTTAGAGCATATAAAAAGTCTGGTGCAACAACCGTCTATGGAAAATGGTCGCATAAAAAATACTTGAGGACCAAATGAATATACGCTGTGATCACCCTATACCTTTGCAATTATTTCAATAGTCCGATGCAGTTGGGAAAATATATACATATTTCCAATTGGAAAACAAGAAATAAAGTGTAGAAACCAGTCCCATATAATATACCTTATATGTAAAAATTAGAAAAATCATCAGTTAAGGTTTTAGATCGATCAAAAAAATCTGGGTCCATATGTGATTTTTGTTGACCAATACACAGCTGTTTGGTGGAGCGGTATGGATTTCTTCAGATTATTTATTAAAGTGCTTTTAGTGCTGATGAAATCTATCGCTTATATAACCCAGAGTAGTGTAAAACAGTCTTGCTCTTTATCTCACGTTAGTTGAGTCATTCGTTTTATTATGCTATGATAAAACGGGTGGATGATATAGGATTTGATGAGTTTTTAAAAGGATCTGATGAGAATTTGATCATAAATAAAGTAGGAAAGTCCAGTGGGGTACTATACATACATGATCGCTGATCGGCGTATCTGTTGCTACATCTTACACATTATAGAAAATGCTGATAAACACATTTTTTCAATACAAAAGCGGATACCTCATTGTCTAAGGTATCCGCTTTGTCCAAAGTTTCCTCAAGGCATCATCGTCCCTAAATTTTATAGTTTCTCCTATAGGTAGTATATCATTATCCGTTGGTCGATCTCCATAAAGCCCTTTGCAGTCTGGAGCGGTATGCGCCGCTTCTTTAATGTTTTAATAAGGATAAACAGTCACAGTCTTATCCATTTTTTCCATTAATTCTTTCAAGTATCCCACCAGCTGGTTCCGGGCATGCAGACGGAAAGCCAGATCTGGGTTTAAGTGTGCGGCGTTGACGGCAGTGCCCAGGATGATCTCCAGGTCGGTGCAGTCTTCGATCAGGATCCTTGCGATCATAGCACCGCCGTTGTCACCATCCAGTTCATCAAAAAATGCTTCGTCCAAGTCCTCATCATTTTCGTAGCGTTCTAATAATTTCAGAGTATGGCTCAGGGTGAGGACGCCTTCGGTGGTCAGGTCGATCCCTTGGATATGGGCGATGGGTGGGATGTCCGTATCCAAAGGACCGGTATGTGTCGTGATCTCGCTGTCCAGTATGCGGGCAACGATCTTTGCGCTGGTCCCGCCACTGACGATGCGGTATGCGTCCCCCTCCATGAGACGGCCCACGGCCTGTGCATCATCCTGGGGAGAGCGGGGTGGTCCGGTCATGAGTTTTACCAGTTTTTTTGGTGTGATGCGCATGACAGCGGCCGTGGTGTCGTCGCCCGGGCGGTTCTCATATAAGTCATTGCAGGCGTCAACGAGCATGGCGGCCAGACGTGCGGCAGAACTGCTGGTCCGTGCGGATCTTAATGCATAGCTGGCCATGCTGTCCCAGGTCCATTTCAGATTGAACAGTTCCCCGGGACCGGCAAAGATGGTTCCGTCGCTGATCAGTACGAAAGTGTCGCCCTCTTTCACATGAAAACGCCATTCATTGATCTTCTTTCCCTCGATCTCCCTGATATCCTGTGGGATCTGCATGAGTTCCCCATCTCGGATGAAGATGCAGGAGGGGTTGTCGTATTCCACCAGATATGCCTCGCCGCTGTCATAGACCTGGAGGATGCTGAATGTAGCGTAGGCCACTTGCCGTTCCTGACAAATGGGCAGGGTCTTGGCGATGGTCTCCACGCAATTATCCAGGGAGGCGCCTTCTAAGAACATGGTGCCTAAGATCTTGGAGGTGAGTGTGGCCAGGATATTGGCCTTCACTCCGCTCCCCATCCCGTCCGCCAGGATCAGGATGGAGGAATTTTCTGTATGGAGGATCTCCACTTTATCACCGCATAATTCTTCATGTATCTTGTTCAGGCTTTTAT
Organism: uncultured Lachnospiraceae bacterium; assembly: GCA_947652925.1. Lineage (GTDB taxonomy): Bacteria > Bacillota > Clostridia > Lachnospirales > Lachnospiraceae > MGBC164599. The sequence continues at coordinate 22,616 of CANTEW010000005.1, read as the reverse complement.
AGGCCATGTCTATATGGATATTCATATCTGCCTCCTATCATTCATCATCCAGAAGTTTTTTACAGATATTTGAAAGGGTCACTTTGGTCTCAGCGGTGGTCTCGCCCAGAAGGCCTGCGATCTCCTGGGCGACTTTCATCTGCTTATCGATCACTTGCTGTGCCAGCTCTACGGTCTCCAGGTTTTTGATGTAAGCCTGTTCAGCGGCTTTTTCTTCTTTTGTGATATCGACCAGGATCGCGAGGACTTTATCTTCCCTGTGCATGTAGATCAGCCGCATCATGGCGATAAAACCGTATTCCGGAAATCCTATCTTCTTGTTATGTATGTGCTGTTTGTATTTAAATGCCCATTCGAAGTCGTCGGTGTCTATCAATTCAAAAAGATAGGTCTCCAGGGCTTTTTTCCGTTTAAGGTGAAAATGTTTTTCAGCGGCCGCCGAGAATTCTTCGATCTTCAATTCCCGGTTTACGATGATCATCATATTTGGAGAAGCTTCTAATACCATATTGGAGAGAGAGCGGGCCTGTTCATTCATATAGGGGATGCACATGGACAGTTCGGCTTTGCCCTGGAAGACAGCGACCGCTTTTTCACGGCAGCTATGGTAGCCGCAGGCGCCGCAGTTTAGTTCGTCTTCTTTTTTGTACTTTCCAGTCTTCTCCAGGATTGCCCGGATCTGTTCTTCGGAGGGCTGTGTCTCTTTCAGCGATCTGTCGTGGAAAGTCTGGGAAGAAGGCAGACCGGGAGCGTCCATGTCCAGGAGTTCTTTTTCAGCGGGGATGACCTTTATATTTTTTTCCAGGTCGACGCGGGAACGGAAACGGGCGAGTTTCGTATTGCCCGTCATGGGACCTTGGATGCAGCCGCCCTCACAGGCGCTCATTTCGATGAAACAGTTGGATAATTTTCCGGTCAGCAGATCCTCGCATAGATCGATGCAGTTTTTCACACCGTCTACGGCAAATTTTCCGTAGGTGTCCGGTGTATCGGAAGCGTTGACAGATGTGATGATGCCTCCGGCTATGGGGTATAGTTTATTGACATGGGGATCGTACCCGGGGGTGGGCAGGGGATCGCAGGATCCGATCTGGATATCCTCATTGCGCAGCCATTTCTTTATCTCGTGGAAATTCAGGACGGCGTCGACGGCATGGTCGGGGACGCTGTCATAGGCTTCGGCTTTTTTTGCGATGCAGGGGCCGATGAAGACCACTTTCACATCAAGGCCATATTCTTTTTTGAGCATCCGGGCATGGGCCGCCATGGGTGAGGCGACAGGCGCCATATAGGGGATCAGGGACGGGTAATATGTCTCGATCAGGAGGTTTACGCTGGGGCAGCAGGTGGTTATGATGTTCTCCATCTTTTTCTCTTTGAGGAGCCTGCGGTATCCGTTCGTGACCAGGGCGGCGCCTTCGGCGGTCTCGCGGATATAGGTAAATCCCAGGCGTTTCAATGCGCTGGATACCTGTCCGGGTCTATCGAACTGGAACAGGCTGCGGTAAGAAGGTGCCAGGGAAACTGCGATCGGTATGCCGTCTGAGATCCATTTTTTTACTTTATGCAGATCGCTGAGGTAGATCTTGGCGTCCTGGGGACATTCGTTTAAGCAGTCTCCGCAGTAGATGCAGGAGTCCGCGACGATCTGGGCCTGTTGGTCTTTGATCGTGATAGCTTTTACATGGCATGTGCGCACACAGCGGTAACAGTGGCTGCACTTTGCAGGTTTAAAATCAATTACATTCATTATCTGGATACCTCGTTTGGAATGGGTTCATTTATGTAGCTGATCAAAGGGTAACATCATCAGACGTTTTTTTCAATAGGCGATCACATATCTGCCAATATATCTGTCTGTTTTTGTAGTTCTTTCACGATATCCTGATTGATATCCATGCGGCTGGTGATATCTGCCATATCGCCGACAAGGTCTTTGGTGCTGTCGGCTACGCCGGTGATGCCTGCAGCGCTCTGGCTGATGGTGCTGGCGATGCTGTCGATGGAAGCGGCGATCTCCACGATGGAATCTTTCAGGCGGTCAGTCCTGCTACTGAATTTATCCATGGCCTGTTCGATATAGACAGAGTCGTCTTTGTACTGCTTTCCGGAATGTATGGATTCCTGGAAGCCTGTCAGGATGGATCCATTTAAGTAGTCAATCAGGTCCTGGGCATGTCCGGAGAGTGTGTATACGGCGCTTGTGACCACTTTGTTGATCTCCTGGATGTCATTGGCTGTCTGTTGGCAGGAGTTGGCCAGTCCGCGGATCTTCTCTGCCACGACTGCGAACCCTTTCCCGGCTTCTCCGGCGCGGGCGGCTTCCACCGAGGCGTTCAGTGCGATCAGGTCTGTGGTGGAGGAGATCCCTACGATGTCTTTCGTGAGCAGCTCCACCTTATCTACGCTCCTGCTCTGCTGGATCGCGTCGTCCAGGACGGACAGCATATCTGAGACTTTTGCGCGGATGACGTCCGCATTCGTCTGTGCGGACTGTTCCAGCCCGGCAGCCCTTTCATGCATAGCGGCACAATAGCCGGTGATCATGCCGCACTCTTCCGCCATATCGTGGACATCCTGTTTGATCTCAGAGACATGGCTGTTGATCACGGAGCTGCTGCCGGCCACTTCCTGTATGGCGGCGGATAATGTCTCCGTTATGGAGGACAGGTCTTTGGTACTCTTGTTGGACGTCCTGGTCCTGTCCAGCACCTCGCCGGTCACATGGCGGATGCGCTCTGAACTGCCCTGGAGAGTGCGGATCGTCCCTTGGATAGGCCTGACGACATGTTCCATGATCATGCGGATGGCGGCCAGCATGAGCAGGATGCCGGTGATGATGGATACGGTGCTGATCACCAGGGATACGATGTACACGACCGTCAGCCTGTGGCGGGCGTCGGTGGTCTGTTTGTGGACAGAGGCGTACAGGCTTTCGATATTATCTTCCGCGGCATCCCCATAAGTGGATACATCGCCGTTGGCCAGGGCATAGGCGTCCTGGGTCTTGCTGTCCGCACTGGCACACAGGAGAGAGACCAGGGCATGTTTGAACGCGTCGTAGTTTTCCAGGAGTTCCTGATAGGGGGCGGCCTCTGCGGCATAGCTCTCGTATCCTTCCATGAGTCCGTCCAGGGCGGCTTCTTTTTCTTTTATCTGTGCGGCAACATCGATCATGGTGCTGTAATCCGTGGCGACAATGTGGGAGAGGGCCATTTTGTGGATATCCAGGATCGAGCGGCGGATCTCTGCCAGTCTGTTCTCGCTCACCATGTAGTCCTCCACGATATTTGCGGCATTGGTGTGGACAAGATGGATAGAGGATGCCGCCAGCAGATTCGAGATCAGCGCCACGACGCCTAAGAGAGCGATGGGCAGGATCAGCTTTTGTTGGATGTTGAGATTCTTTTTCATAATTTATGTAGGTCCTCCTATCTGGCTGTGATACCTTCTACCATTTGATCCAGTTGATCCTGGAGAGGTCCATCTGACAGATCTTCCGCCGCCATGTTCTCTCCAAAGACAGTCACGGGGTCCCAGAAATTTCCGCCTATCCGCTGGACTTTGGAAAATGCCGCCTGTTCTAATAAGGCGGCGATCGCCGGGGAGTTTTGGACGGCTTCGGTCCCGGATGCTCTGAGGCTGGAGGGGAGTTGTCCCCGCATCTGGAAACGGAGTGTCTGGTTCTCATCATCTGTGATCCACTCAGCAAGTCTGACAGCCCAGTCGTAGTGTGCGGAGTAGGCGTTCACCCCGATCAGTTTACAGCCGGAAAAGGAGGCCATCTGTACCTGCTGGCCGCGGCAGGTGTAGGTGGGGAGTTTGGCGGCCCCCAGATCCTCACCCCAGAACTCTCCTAATGCCACGGCATTCCATACGCCGCTCACCCCGGCGACTACAGAGCCGTCCTGGGCGCCTTCCAGGAATCCTGTGTCTGTCATGCTGGCAAATCCCGGACTGGACGCTATATCCAGCATGGCCTGTGCCACATCCACGCCGCGGAAGTCCCCGTCGGTCCTTGCCCAGTCGCAGAAATTGGTGATCCCGTCTTCATTCAGCCCCACGTCCATGCCTGCACCGCCGAAAAAGGAGTAGACATACCAGGCGGAGGACCAGTCCATGGAAAAATATCTCCCGTTTGCTGCTGCGGCAGCCAGTATCCCGTCCATGGTGCGGGCGTCCTCTGCAGAGATATAACGTTTATCATAATATAGAAAATAGCCGTTGTCTGCCGTCAGGGGATAGGCGTACAGTGTCCCGTCCACGGAGGCGGCCTCCACAGCCTGGGGCAGATGGCGGCTGGCGATCGCAGCGGAGTCTCCCACAGGCTCTAAGGCCCCGGCAGCAGCCAGGGCGTTCAACTGGTCGTCGGCAAAGGTGAAGATATCCGCTCCTTTTTCCAGATCGCTCAACAAGGCGTCTTTGCATGCGGATTCCCCTTGAGCCTGCACGGTGATGCGAAGATCCGCCTCGTCCTGGTATCGGGTCTGGAAATCCTGGACGATCTGACTCAACAGCTCCTGATCCTCCTCGGCGCCCCAGACGGTCAGGTCCACTGTCTCGGGGACAGTGTCTGGATGGTCGTCCTCTTTTGAATGGTCCCCGCGGCTGCACCCAGTGAGCGGTATCATGCAAAGAGCAGCCAGCAGCAATGCGTAGATCCTTCTTTCCATATACTCCTCCTGTCTATAACATATGATATATTTTTGGGGATATTTGCTATTATTATACCCCATATGGCAGGCCGGGGTCAATGTCCATCCTGCGGAGGCGGATAGTCACAATTGTATGCACATAGGGGGGACCGCATCTGTAGTATATGTGACCAATAGACAGAGAAAACCGGAGATCTTAGAAAAATTTTGTTGATCCTGCCTAGACAATCGAATGAGGATATGTTATATTAGTATATACATTAGTCGTTATTGTTTAACTACTGAGTCAGGAGGTAATAAAAAGAGGATGAGTATGGCAAAAAAGACTGTCCCATTCCAGGGAACAAAAGAGCAGGAAGAAAAACTGCTTGAGATGATCAAGGCGCATAAAGGCGAAAAAGGTGCTTTGATGCCGATCCTGCAGCAGGCACAGGATATCTATGGATATCTCCCCATCGAAGTGCAGAAGATCATATCAGACGAGACAGGGATACCGATGGAGCGGATCTATGGCGTTGCGACTTTCTATGCACAGTTTGCATTACAGCCCAAGGGTAAATATCGTATCTCCGTTTGTCTGGGAACTGCATGTTATGTCAAAGGTTCCGGCCAGATCTACGAAAAATTGCAGGAAGTGCTCCAGATCCAGGGTGGAGAATGTACGCCGGATGGCAAATTTTCACTGGAAGCCTGCCGGTGCGTTGGTGCCTGCGGCCTTGCTCCCGTAATGATGGTCAACGACGAAGTTTACGGGCGCCTCACACCAGACGATATCCAAGGTATCGTAGACAAATACAATGCATAGACCGGATGCCTGAGGATCCTGCCCGGATGTACAGGATACGGCCATGGCGGTGCAGTCACAGTACATAAGGCAAGACAGGCGGACGGGACGGATTTGGAATATTCGTAGAAGGAGGAAATTTTTTATGAAATCCCTTGAGGAATTAAATGCAGTACAAGATAAAGTAAAGGGCCTCATAAGTCTGAGACTGGAAGATGAGGGCCAGGCAAATGCTGCTACAGACGGATGCCGCTATCATGTATTAGTTTGCGGCGGTACCGGATGTACTTCTTCCGGAAGTAAGCAGATCATTGCTAAATTGAATGAAGAGATCGAGAAAAATAATATCGTTAAAGATGTGAAGGTCGTCCAGACAGGATGCCACGGGCTGTGCGCTCTTGGACCGATCATGATCGTTTATCCAGAAGGCACGTTCTATTCCATGATATCTGTGGATGATGTGCCGGAGATCGTATCTGAGCATCTGGCAAATGGACGTGTCGTTACCCGCTGCGTATACGATGAGACGATCACGGAAGACGGCTTCCAGTCCATGCATGAGACGGCTTTCTATAAAAAGCAGAACAGGGTGGCTCTGCGTAACTGTGGTCTGATCGATCCTGAAGATATCAACGAGTACATAGCACGTGACGGTTACCAGGCACTGGGCAAAGTATTAAAAGAGATGACTCCTGACGACGTGATCAAATGTCTGCTGGACAGCGGTCTGAGAGGCCGTGGCGGCGGCGGATTCCCCACAGGGCGCAAATGGCAGCTGGCTATGGGCAATGACGCCGATCAGAAATATGTCTGCTGTAACGCTGACGAAGGTGACCCGGGTGCATTTATGGACCGTTCCGTTCTGGAAGGCGATCCCCACGTTGTACTGGAAGCTATGGCGATCGCTGGTTATGTGATCGGGGCGAACCAGGGTTATATCTATGTCCGTGCAGAGTATCCCATCGCTGTGGACCGTCTGAAGATCGCGATCGCACAGGCCAGGGAACAGGGGCTGTTAGGTAAAGATATCTTCGGGACAGGTTTTGACTTTGATGTGGATCTTCGTCTGGGCGCCGGCGCATTTGTATGTGGTGAAGAGACGGCTCTGCTCACATCCATCGAAGGCCAGAGGGGTGAACCACATCCGCGTCCTCCATTCCCGGCTGTAAAAGGTCTTTGGGAAAAACCAACGATCCTGAACAACGTAGAGACATATGCGAATATCCCGCAGATCATCTTAAAGGGTGCAGACTGGTTCGCATCCATGGGTACAGAAAAGTCCAAAGGTACGAAAGTATTTGCCTTGGGCGGTAAAGTCAACAACGTAGGTCTTGTGGAGATCCCCATGGGTACCACACTGCGCGAGATCGTTGAAGAGATCGGCGGCGGTATCCCCAATGGAAAGAAATTCAAAGCAGCGCAGACAGGCGGTCCTTCCGGCGGATGTATCTCAGCAGATAACTACGACATCCCGATCGATTACGACAACCTGATCGCGATCGGTTCCATGATGGGTTCCGGCGGTCTGATCGTTATGGATGAAGACAGCTGTATGGTAGACATCGCTAAATTCTTCCTTGAGTTCACAGTAGATGAATCCTGTGGTAAATGTACTCCTTGCCGTATAGGTACGACGCGTCTGTTAGAACTCCTGAACAAGATCTCAGACGGCAAAGCGACGATGGAAGATCTTGATAAGATCGAAGAACTTGCTGCCTACATGAAACAGAACGCACTGTGCGCGCTGGGCCAGACAGCGGCAAATCCAGTATTATCTACGATCAAGAACTTCAGGGACGAGTATGTTGCCCATATCGTTGACAAGAAATGTCCTGCAGGTGTATGTAAGAACTTGTTGACATACAGCATCGATCCTGAGAAATGTAAAGGGTGTACGATGTGTGCGAAGAACTGTCCTGCGGAAGCGATCACAGGCGAGAAGAAGAAACCACATGAGATTGATCCTGATAAGTGTTTGAAGTGCGGCGTATGTATGTCCAAGTGTAAATTCGACGCAATCGTAAGGAAATAAGGGAGGATCGTACAGATTATGGAAAACATTACAATTAAAATAAATGGCATGGAGGTATCTGCACCTGCAGGCTCTACTATCCTTGAGGCTGCCAGGATCGCTGGGATCGATATCCCGACTCTCTGCTTTTTGAAAGAGATCAATGAGATCGGCGCATGCCGTATCTGTGTTGTAGAAGTTAAAGGCGCAAGGAGCCTGGTGGCTGCCTGCGTATATCCGATCAACCCGGGTATGGAAGTATTCACCAATACTCCTCTGGTAAGGGAATCCAGGAAGAAGACACTGGAACTGATCCTGTCTGACCATGAGAGGAAATGTCTCTCCTGTGTGCGCAGCGAGAACTGCGAGCTGCAGAAACTGTGTAAAGATCTCGGCGTTGAAGACGAGAGTATGTATGACGGCGCAAAGAACGAGTATGAGCTTGACGAGTCCGCACCGCATATGATCCGTGACAACAACAAATGTATCCTCTGCCGCCGCTGCGTAGCAGTCTGTGACAAAGTACAGGGCATCGGCGTGATCGGAGCCAATGAGCGTGGGTTCAAGACACACATCAGCTCCGCATTCGAGATGGGCCTGGCAGATACAAGCTGTGTATCCTGCGGACAGTGTATCGTAGCATGTCCTGTAGGCGCGATCTATGAGAAGGACAACACAAAAGAAGTATTTGATGCGATCGCTGATCCTGATAAATTTGTAGTCGTCCAGACAGCTCCTGCTGTACGTGCAGGCCTGGGTGAAGAATTCGGCCTTCCGGTAGGATCTGGTGTAGAAGGCAAGATGGCAGCAGCTCTGCGCCGTCTGGGCTTTGACAAAGTATTTGATACCAATTTCTCTGCTGACCTGACGATCATGGAAGAAGCGCATGAATTCCTTGACAGAGTGAAAAACGGCGGTACACTGCCTCTGATCACATCCTGTTCACCGGGCTGGATCAAATACTGTGAACATTACTTCCCGGATATGACAGATAATCTGTCAAGCTGCAAATCCCCGCAGCAGATGTTCGGTGCTACACTGAAGACTTACTATGCACAGAAGATGGGCATCGATCCGAAGAAGATTGTCAGTGTATCCGTAATGCCTTGTACAGCTAAGAAGTTCGAGATCGGTCGTGACGATCAGGACGCAGCTGGATGCCCGGATGTAGATATCTCCATCACCACCAGGGAGCTGGCTCGGATGATCAAAGGAGCAGGTCTTCGTTTCCTGGATCTTCCAGATGAAGACTTCGACGATCCGTTAGGAGAAGGCACAGGTGCAGCCGTTATCTTCGGCGCTACCGGCGGTGTTATGGAAGCTGCTTTAAGGACTGCAGTGGAAGAACTGACAGGCGAAGAGCTGAAGAACCTTGACTTCACAGATGTCAGGGGTGTTGAAGGCATCAAGGAAGCAAGCTATGATGTAGCTGGCATGACAGTGAAAGTAGCGATCGCATCCGGCCTTGGCAATGCAAGGACTCTGCTGAACAAAGTGAAATCCGGCGAAGCTGACTATCATTTCATCGAGATCATGGGATGTCCTGGCGGCTGTGTGAACGGCGGTGGACAGCCACACGTACCTGCAAGCTTCAAGAACGCCAACGATGTAAGGGCTCTGCGTGGTAAAGTACTCTATGATTATGATGCGGCAAATCCGATCAGGAAATCTCACGAGAATCCGCAGATCAAGAAAGTTTACGATGAATTCTTCGGCGAGCCGGGAAGCCATAAGGCTCATGAGATCCTCCATACAACTTATGTGAAGAGAGAAGTCAATCGTATTCCCGAATAAAAGATAGTAGATGGAAAAACCTGCCTGGTCTTGGGCAGGTTTTTCTAATGTTCATTGTCCTGTTGGATCCACACAGTTTTTGTCTGTATCTGTGATCTGTGGCCGCTCAGATCTTTCTATGTACTTTTCTGCGAGAAAAGTACCAAAAGCGCCGGGGGATCACGGATCTCACCCGGATCCCTTAAAACGCTGTTTTTGGGATGTACTTATCTTTTATCTGTAAATTTTCTATAATTTAAGGATATTTGACCCGAATAGGGGCGGTGTAGTGGGTTACGCTAACCGCATAAAGGGCAAATATATCATCAAGTGGGACGTGAGAGTGGCATGAATGGATCTTCAAACACTCTCTAGCCGATCGACAGGACCTTTCATAAGTAAAAATATGGCTGAGCCTTGCATCTTGGGACAAGATCATGGTATCATGAGCGGGTAACTGAAAAAAAGTATTGTGTTAGGATCATAGATATGCATCTGATAAATTGGATATATGCTGTTTTATGGCTGTTGGTGGTACCTATGGCTGTGGGGATGGCATTGACATGGTATACGGACAAAGGAAAGAGTATCTGTTATGTGGTGGTCTGCGGATACGCAGGCTTATTTGCAGTGGCAGAGGTGCTGATCGTTCCGGGGATCTTCCTGGGGGCATCTTTGACGCTGGTGGTGTGGATCTATCGGATCGTGGCGCTGGTGGCGGCAGCTGTGGGGCTGGTGTTGTATTTCCGGAATCTGCGGAGGGCGGCTGCGGGAGCATTGAGAAGGAAGGCGCCGGTGAGGATATCCGGGCGTATATTGATGTTCATAGCCGTTTTCCTTGTCATTGTCCAGATGGCGGTGGCTGTGATCATGGTACACCATGACGCGGACGATTCCTTCTATGTGGCGACGGCCAGCACTTCTGTATATACAGATTCCATATTTGAATATAGTCCATACACGGGCACTCCATATAAGAGATTGCCCAACCGCTATGTACTGTCGCCTTTTCCAGTATATGAAGCTCTGTTGACGAGATTGGTGGGGGTGGATGTCCCATATTTTGTCTACACGGTCTTTCCGGTCTTCATGATCTTATTGTCGTATCTGGTCTACTGGCTGTGGGCGGATCTGCTCTTTGGCGGCGATCGGAAACAGTGTGCCTTGTTCTTGATCTTTGTCAGTGCGGTACAGGTCTTTTCAAATTATTCTGTCTATACAGCAGGTACGTTCCTTTTGCTGCGCATTTGGCAGGGGAAAGCTGTCCTGGCGGGAGTCCTGCTGCCGGCGGTGGCCTATATGTGCGCGAAAGTGATGTGGAAGGAGAAGGATAAGGGCGGCTGGCCTGTACTCTTCTGTATGCAGCTGGCCGCGTGCCTGGTCTCCTCTATGGGGATCATCCTCTCTATGATCATGGTGGGCATCTATGCGTTTGTATGTGGTGTCTGTACCTGGGATCAGAAGGTGGTGGGGAAGGCGTTGTTCTGCTGTGCGCCGAATCTGATCTTTGCAGTGATCTATCTGGTCATAAGTTAGGGGGCATTATAGATGATGGAACATGTTTGGGATATGAGTTTGGAGACCTGGCTGGCGTATTGGGGGGAAGGCTGGCATGTTTATCTGTTTTTGCTGTGCCTGCCTTTTCTCTTCTTTTGGAAAAAGATGAAAGGGGAGCGGAGGATCCTGGCGGCTTATACTCTAGTAGTGCTGGCCATTTTTTTCCTGCCTTTGACAGCGCATGTCATCGCAGATTACTGTATCGGTAAGACGGTCTATTGGCGGGTACTCTGGCTGCTCCCGGTGGCTCCGGTGATCGCGTATGTGTGTACCAGAGTGAGTACAGCCTGGAAGAATGCAGGGATCCAGATGATCTTAGGGGCTGTTTTCCTCGGGGTGATCGTATGTACCGGGTCACAGGTCTATGTGGAAGGGAATTTTCAGATGCCGGATGTCCCGGAGAAAGTCCCCTATCAGGTCAAAGCGATCGCGGATCTGGTCCGGGAGGAGTCGGGGAGGGCAGAGAAAAAGAAGCTGGTCGCTCCAGATGAGATCGCGACTTATATGCGGATCTACGCGCCGGATATCCAGATGCCTTATGGCCGTGGTTCCAGAGGGACGAAGCGCGGAGCGGCGAAGCAGCTCCATATCCTTCTGGGACAAGATGCGGGTCAGACGGATCCGGGCCAGGTGTCCACACTGGTCCGGGATGTGCGGTGCAATTACCTGGTGATGTGGGTGGAAGATCCACAGACCGACCAGAAATACGAGGAGAATGGATTTACGCTGGTAGGGATGGTGGATCAGTATCATATCTATAAACGGACCCGAAATTAAAACATACGGTAGAGTTTGTCATTGACTCCTTTTTTTCTTCATATATATTAATGATACAGTAAATGGAGGAAAAAGGAGTTTTTATGGTTAATTTTCAGGTGTATAAAGATATACAGGCCCGTACCAACGGGGAGATCTACATAGGTGTCGTGGGACCAGTGCGCAGTGGGAAGTCCACATTCATCCGCAGGTTTATGGAATTAGTGGCGCTGCCGGCCCTGTCACAGCTCCGGCAGTCCCAGGTACGGGATGAACTGCCGTTGAGCGGTTCTGGAAAATTGATCACAACGGTGGAACCGAAGTTCATACCGAAAGAGGCGGTCAACATGACGCTGGGGGACGATATCCAGGTGCGCCTGCGGCTCATTGATTGTGTGGGATTTCTCGTCCCGGATGCTGTAGGCAATATGGAAGAGGGAAAGGAGCGGATGGTCAAGACGCCCTGGTTCGATCATGAGATCCCCTTCCATCAGGCGGCAGAAGTGGGGACGCGCAAAGTGATCGAGGAGCATGCCACGATCGGGCTGGTGATGACCTGCGATGGATCTTTCGGTGAGATCCCCAGGGATAATTTCCGCAAGGCGGAGGAAAAGACCATACGGGAACTGGAAGACCAGGGCAAGCCTTTTCTGGTCATTGTCAATTCCCAGAAACCATACGGGGAAGAGGCGGCCGCCATGGTCAAAGAGATAGAGGAGAAATACCACGTGTCGGCCCTGGCAGTCAACTGCGAGCAGCTCCGCAGGGAGGATGTGGGACTGATCCTGGAGAAGGTACTCTATGAATTCCCTCTGGGGCAGGTGCAGTTCTATATCCCCAAATGGGTGGAGATCCTGCCGTTGACGAATCCCTTAAAAGCAAACCTCCTGGAGCAGATCCGGCAGATGACGGCTGGGTGGAGGAGTATACGCGATCTTACGGGGAGTTCCATGGAATTGGAGGGACCTTATGTGGAACGGGTGACTCTGGAGCAGATGGATCTGGCGACCGGGGTGATCCGGGTGCAGATCCATGTCCGGGAACAGTATTATTATGAGATGCTCTCCGAGATGACGGGGATATCCATGGGCAGCGAATATGAGCTGATTCATATGATCCGGGAGTTTGCCCGCATGAAAGAAGAGTACGTGAAAGTCCAGTCGGCGCTGGAGGCCGTAAGGGGCTGCGGTTACGGGGTCGTGACGCCGGAGAGAGGGGATATCGAACTGGATGAGCCAGAAGTGATCAAGCAGGGGAATAAATATGGGGTGAAGATCAAATCCCAAAGCCCGTCGATCCATATGATCAAAGCGAATATCGAGACGGAGATCGCACCCATCGTGGGGACGCGGGAGCAGGCGGAAGATCTGATCGCCTATATCAAGGAAGGAGAACAGCGGGGAGAGACGATCTGGGAGACGAATATCTTTGGGAAATCCATAGAGCAGCTGGTGGAGGACGGGATCCGTTCGAAGATCGCGGTCATCGGGGAAGAGAGCCAGGGAAAACTGCAGGAGTCTATGCAGAAGATCGTCAATGACAGCAAGGGCGGTCTGGTCTGTTTCATCATTTAACATAATCTTATCTTTTTTGATACATTTTCCACCCCCTGCGCATCTTGACATTCACAGAAAATTAATATATACTTAATAAATCTGAAAGACTAGATGTGCAGGAGAGTAGTGTGGAGACAAGTTGACTTCTGTAATAAAGCGTGCCGGATATTTTGTCGCTCTGCAAGGCGGAGGAATGAGGTGTAGCGGTGGCTACAGCGATTGACGACAACGCAGCAGATGGCAAAATAGGCGGTGCGATTGATACAGAAGTCAGCTTGTCTCCACAGTAGGAGGAGAGATGAGAGAAAAGTTGAGAAAAACGGGATATGTGTTTTTGATGCTGTTTGTGTTGGCATTGCCTTTTGCCTGTACACTCTTTACGCCAAGGAGCGTATCCGCTGCTCCCAAGTCCTATACAGGCTGGGAACAGGAGGGGAGATACTGGTATTATTACGAAAACGGGATCTTGAAGAAGGGCTGGCTGGATCAGCAGGGAAAGCGGTATTTCCTGTCAAAGAAGACGGGCCGGATGTTCAAAGGCTTGCATAAGATCTCAAAAAGCATCTATTATTTTGATACGAACGGTGTCATGGTGACGGATAAATGGGTAAGATCCAAGAAAAAGTGGTATTACATAGGCACGGATGGAAAAGCGCTGGTCAAAAAATGGAAACGGTCCAACGGGAAGAGATACCGTCTGGGCGCTGACGGGGTGATGCTGACCGGGATCAATAAAGTGGGGAAGAAGACATTTTATTTTAACCCGCAGGATACCGTGGAGAACGGGGTCAGCTATCCGATCGGCTGCCGCAGGTCGGGGAGCTTTAATATATCCGGCGGCTGGTATCATTTCCAGTCCGATGGGGTCATGCTGGTCTCATCCTGGAAAAAGCAGGGGTCGAAATGGTATTATTACGGTGAAGACGGGAGACGGAGGACAGGCTGGCTCACTCTGGAGGGGAACCGCTATTACCTGAAGAGCAGCGGTGCCATGGCTGTAAATGAGACCATGGTGATCGGGGGAAAGACCTGGTCTTTTGATAAAAACGGTATAGCCACAGAGACGCAGAATTTTACATATGATGCCAATGGTGATATAAGGGTGGTGGCCAGCAACCGGAAGATCTATACGCTGCAGAAAGAATTTGCAAAGCATCCGGGCGTGGCCAGCGAGAAGATCAGTGATAAGGAATTATTGACAGCTGCAGTGTTCTGCGAAGCAGGGAACCAGGGGCTGCAGGGGATGACGGCTGTAGCTATGGTGATCTTGAACAGGACTCTCGCGCCCCAGTATAATTTCCCTCCGTCTGTCCGCTACGTGATCTACCAGAAAGGACAGTTTGCCATCGTCTGGGACGGGGCTCTGCAGAAGAGGCTGGACAATGTGGACGTGCCAGGGTACGAGACAGCGGAAAAAGCAGTGGACAGGGCTTATGTCATGTACGAGGCGTATAAGAAGAACAAGACAAAACGGACAAAATATCTGACAAAGGTGCTGGCAAAGTCTAATGGAAAGACGGATTTTGACTGTCTGTTCTTTATGACACCGTCCGCTTATGCAGGCATGGGGCTGACAAGCCGTTCGGGGGCATTTACATTTAAAGGGCAGACATTCTTTACATATTGGAAATGATAGGGTATCATGGGGCTGCAGCCAGTTTGGGCTGCGGCCTTTTACTATCTGGGAGGGATCTATGGGTTTTATATTATTTATGTTTTGCGGCATGCTCCTGCTGGGCGGCATGTTTTGGTACAGTGATCGTAAGAACAGGGCGCTTTTTCTGGAAAAGCTCCGGCAGGATTGGGGCAGGCCTCCGGGAAGATCTTATACGGCGGAGCAGATAGAGAGGCTGTCTGCCTACGGGAGATACAGAAGTGCCCAGGAGCCGTTTGCCATCGACCGGATCACGTGGGAGGATCTGGATATGGATAAGATCTTTGCACGCATGGATCATACGGTCTCGGCGCCGGGCAGAGAGTATCTCTTATATCTGCTGCGCACCCCTATGCTGGAGGAAGGACGGCTGTGGGAAAGGGACCGTCTGATCCGTCTGTTCGCCCAGGATGAGGAGATGCGTCTATCGCTGCAGCTGATCTTGGCACAGGCCTCCGGATCCGGGGAACATCCGATCGGGGAGGGATTGCAGATGCTGGAGGGGGCGGAGCCCATCGGGAGATATAAGCATTGGATCTGCTGCGCGGCGGCTGTCCTCAGCTTTCTCTTTATGGCCGTCCAGCCTGTGTACGGGTTTTTCCTGTTCCTGGGGGTGGCTTGTGTGAACACGGCGGACTATTATGGGGGCAGCGACAGGAAAGAGATAGAGATCTATCTGGGCTGTTTCCGGGATATCCTGCAGATGATGCGGACGGCGAAAAAAGTGGAACGGTCAGCGGAGAAAAGGGGCTGGGATCAGATCGGAGAGTATCGCGCCCGTATGCGGGAGGCCAGGGAGGCATTACAGTCTTTTGAAAAAGGGTCCTACTGGCTTTCCGGGAAGAACAACATATCGGGAGGGCTGGAAGTGGTCCTGGCAGATCTGGTCCGGATGATCTTCCATGTGGATCTTATCCGGTATAATGGGATGTTGGATGAGATACAGCGCCACAGGGAAAATGCAGAGGAGCTCCTGGAACTCCTGGGGGAGCTGGACTGCGCCATCGCCGCGGCCTCATTCCGGGAGATGCTGCCCGTATGGTGCAGTCCCGTCTTCCGGGACGCCGGAGGGATACAGGTGTCGGGGCTTTATCATCCTATGATCGAGAGACCTGTATCCAACGATCTGCATATTGGACAGGGGATGCTGCTGACAGGCTCCAACGCCTCCGGGAAATCTACGTTTTTGAAGAGTGTGGCGGTCAATGCCATCCTGGCACAGACGATCGCCACCTGTACGGCTTCCTCCTATCAGGCGCCCATGGGCCGGATCTTTACTTCTATGTCCCTGTCGGATGATCTGGAGAGGGGGGACAGTTATTTCATGGCGGAGATCAGATCCCTGAAAAGGATCCTGGATGCGGCCAGCCGGGAAGGGGCGCTTTTGTGTATCGTGGATGAGGTGCTGCGGGGGACGAACACGGTGGAGCGGATCGCGGCGTCATCCAGGATCCTGCGGAGTTTATGCAGGGAGAAGGTCTTTTGCTTTGCAGCGACCCATGATATCGAACTGACATATATCCTGGAGGGATGGTATGAAAACTATCACTTTGGGGAGGAGATACGGGAGAAAGACGTGCTGTTTTCCTATATCCTCAAAAAAGGGCGCGCTTCATCAAGGAATGCCATACGCCTGCTGGAGAGGATGGGCTATGGAGATAAGATCGTGGGGGAGGCTGAGAGAGCCGCGCGGGAGTTCGAGGAAAACGGGGTCTGGAGAAAGATGGTATGATCTACTTGACAAAGGAATGAGCGGTTTGTATACTTTTTACAATATCAGAAGATCGTGCTATACAAGGAGGAGAGTACCATGACTGTGTACGAAGAGCTGCAGGCCAGAGGTCTGATCGCCCAGGTGACGGACGAGGAGGAGATCAAAGAGCTGATCGACAATGGAAAGGCCGTGTTCTATATAGGATTCGATCCCACTGCAGACAGCCTGCATGTGGGACATTTTATGGCGTTATGTCTGATGAGGCGGCTGCAGATGGCGGGGAATAAGCCGATCGCCCTGTTGGGCGGGGGGACGGGCATGATCGGGGATCCGTCCGGGCGGACGGATATGCGTCAGATGATGACGCCGGAGACGATCGCCCATAACTGCGAGTGTTTTAAGAAACAGATGAGCCGTTTTATCGATTTTTCAGACGGGAAGGCATTGATGGTGGACAATGCGGACTGGCTGATGGACTTGAACTATGTGGACGTACTCCGGGAGGTCGGGCCTCATTTCAGTGTGAACTGGATGCTGCGGGCGGAGTGTTATAAGCAGCGTATGGAGAAGGGCCTGAGTTTCCTGGAATTCAATTATATGATCATGCAGAGCTATGATTTCTATGCATTATACCAGAAATACGGCTGTAATATGCAGTTCGGCGGGGACGACCAGTGGAGCAATATGCTGGGCGGCACGGAGCTGATCCGGCGTAAGCTGGGGAAAGACGCCTATGCCATGACGATCACTCTCCTTTTGAACAGCGAGGGCAAGAAGATGGGGAAGACCCAGTCCGGGGCGGTATGGCTGGATCCTGATAAGACGTCGCCCTTTGATTTCTATCAGTATTGGAGGAACGTGGGGGATGCAGATGTGCTGAAATGTATCCGGATGCTCACTTTCCTGCCCTTGGAGCAGATCCGGAAGATGGAGAGTTGGGAGGGCAGCCAGCTGAACCAGGCGAAGGAGATCCTGGCTTATGAGCTGACGGCATTGGTCCATGGGGAGGGGGAAGCCAGGAAAGCCCAGGACGGCGCCCGCAGCTTGTTCGGCAGCGGCAGCGCCCAGGACATGCCCACCACGGAACTGACAGAAGAAGACCTGAAAGAGGATAAGATCGATCTGATCACCATGTTGTGCAAAGCGGGACTCACGCCCTCCCGCTCGGAGGCCAGGAGAGCCATCGAACAGGGCGGCGTCTCCATAGACGGGGAGAAGATCACAGATATCCATCACCAGGTGGAGCGCACGGCTATCCCCGAGGATGGGCTGGTCCTGAAGCGGGGAAAGAAGAAATTCAGAAAGATAGTGCTGAGAGGATGAGAGAGTAAAATGGCCGGGAGGCTGAGATAGAGGAGGCAGACAGTTGAAAAAATACGGAGTGAATGAACTGCGCCAGATGTTCCTTACATTTTTTGAGGGAAAAGGGCATCTGGCTATGAAGAGTTTCTCATTGATCCCTCAAAACGATAAGAGCCTGCTGTTGATCAATTCAGGTATGGCTCCGCTGAAACCTTATTTTACAGGCGTGGAGATCCCGCCCAGGACACGGGTGACCACCTGTCAGAAATGTATCCGTACAGGGGATCTGGAGAATGTGGGGAAGACGGCGCGGCACGGGACGTTCTTTGAGATGCTGGGCAATTTCTCCTTTGGGGATTATTTTAAGAGGGAGGCGATCGCCTGGACGTGGGAGTTTTTGACGGAGGTGGTGGGGCTGGATCCGGACAGGCTCTATCCGTCGGTGTATGAGGAGGATGACGAGGCCTTTGCGATCTGGGAAAAAGAGATCGGTATCCCGCCGGAGCGGATCTTCCGTTTTGGAAAAGAGGATAATTTCTGGGAGCATGGGGCAGGCCCCTGCGGTCCCTGTTCAGAAGTGTATTATGACAGGGGCGAAGCCTATGGGTGCGGTCAGCCGGGGTGTACGGTAGGCTGTGAGTGCGACCGGTATATGGAAGTGTGGAACGATGTATTCACCCAGTTCGATAACGATGGGAAGGGGAATTATACAGAGCTTGAACACAAGAACATCGACACCGGCATGGGGCTGGAGCGTCTGGCTGTGGCTGTCCAGGACGTGGATTCCATCTTCGACGTGGACACAGTGCGGGCGCTGCGGGAAAAAGTATCGGAGATCACAGGGCATCCCTATAAAGTGCGTGAGGAGGACGACGTGTCGATCCGGCTCATCACAGACCATATCCGTTCCGCCACATTCCTGATCTCAGACGGCGTGATGCCGGCGAACGAGGGCAGAGGCTATGTGCTGCGCCGTCTGATCCGCCGTGCGGCCCGCCATGGGAGGCTCCTGGGCGTGGAAGGGACATTCCTGGCAAACTTGAGCGCCACAGTGATCCAGGGCTCGAAAGACGGATATCCGGAACTGGAAGAGAAGAAGGAATTCATCTTCCATGTGCTGACCCAGGAGGAGGACCAGTTCAATAAGACGATCGATCAGGGACTGAAGATCTTGAACGACCTGGAAAAGAAGATGGAGCAGGCGGGCAGTAAAGTACTGGCAGGAGAAGATGCGTTCCGTCTCTATGACACATACGGATTCCCTCTGGATCTGACCAAGGAGATCCTGGAGGAAAAAGGGTATCGGATCGATGGAGAGGGCTTCAAAAGCGCCATGGATAAGCAGCGCAGGATGGCGCAGCAGGCCCGTGGGACGACCAATTACATGGGCGCGGATGCCACGGTCTATGATGGGATCGACCCGTCTGTGACCACAGGATTTGTCGGGTACGACGATCTGGCTGCTGTGTCCACGATCACGGTGCTGACCACCCAGGAAGAGATCACGGAAGGTCTCTCAGAGGGACAAAAAGGGACGGTCTTTGTGGAAAAGACGCCTTTTTATGCCACCATGGGCGGCCAGGAAGGGGATACAGGCGTGATCCGTACGAAAGACGGGGAGTTCAAGGTGACCGGGACGATCAAGCTGCGGGGCGGGAAATACGGCCATGTGGGGCAGGTGACCTCCGGGCTGATCCGCAGAGGGGAGAAGGCCGATCTGAAGATCGATACGGCAGGACGGCAGGATACGGCCCGCAACCACAGCGCGACCCATCTGCTGCACAAGGCATTGAAGATGGTCCTGGGCTCCCATGTGGAACAGAAAGGTTCCCTGGTGGCTCCGGGCAGGTTGCGTTTCGACTTTGCCCATTTCCAGGCTATGACGCTGGAAGAACTGGAGAGAGTGGAAAGGATCGTGAACGAGCAGATCCAGGCGTCCCTTTCCGTGGATACGGAGGTCATGGACCTGGAAGCGGCCAAGAGATCCGGCGCGACGGCTCTCTTCGATGAGAAGTACGGGGAAGAAGTCCGGGTGGTGTCCATGGGTGATTTCTCGAAAGAACTCTGCGGCGGCACCCATGTAAAGAACACCGGGGAGATCATGCTGTTCAAGATCATCTCTGAGGCGGGCATCTCCGCAGGCGTGCGGCGTATCGAGGCTCTTACGGGCAGCCATGTGTTAAAATATTATCAGGATATAGAAGGACAGCTCCTCCAGGCGGCCAGGACAGTGAAAGCTTCCCCGGCAGATCTGCAGGAAAGACTGGTCCATCTCATGGCGGATATCAAGGCATTGCAGAGTGAGAATGGATCCCTGAAGAGCCAGCTGGCCCAGAATTCCCTGGGGGATGTGATGGATCAGGTCACGGAAGTGGAGGGCGTGAAGCTCTTGGCGGTCTCCGTGGAGAATGTGGACAGGAACGGACTGATGGATCTGGGCGACCAGATCAAAAGCAGACTGGGAGAAGGCGTGGTGGTACTGGCATCCGCGTCAGAGGGCAAGGTAAACTTGCTGGCCATGGCCACACCGGAGGCTGTCAAGGCCGGGGCACATGCCGGGAACCTGGTGAAAGTCCTGGCGAAGACCGTGGGCGGCGGCGGCGGCGGCCGGCCCAACATGGCCCAGGCCGGAGGAAAAGACCCGGCGAAGATACCGGAGGCCATCGGACAGGCAGAGACTGCCTTAAAAGAGCAGTTGTCAAAAGGATGATAGGGAAAGGGCAGAGCTGTGCAGACAGTTTTGCCCTTTTACAGCAGGATGATCGGATCGTGGCGGCAAAAGAGGTCTGGTGTGCAGACAGATTCTGTGATATAGTAGATGGAGCATCCAATAAATGTAGATCATGCACTCTGGGGCGGGTGCGCCGCGGAGTGTGTTCAGACGATGATGGAGGAACATATGGACAAGCTTTATATCATCATACCAGCATATAATGAAGCGGAAAATATCAGATCTGTGGTGGCGCAGTGGCATCCGCTGGTAGAAGGGATCGGGTCTGAGAGCCGCTTGGTGGTCATCGATGACGGGAGCCGGGATGATACATACCGGATCGCATCGGGCCTTAAGGGGGCTTATCCCCAGCTGGTCGTTCTCACGAAAGAAAATGAAGGCCATGGGGCTACCGTGCTCAGGGGGTATAGATATGCGATCCGTCATGGGGCGGATTATGTATTCCAGACAGATTCTGATGGGCAGACGCTGCCGTCGGAGTTTTCAAAGTTCTGGAGGAACCGCAGGAAATGCGGGATCTTGATCGGATACCGCAAGGAGAGGAAAGACGGTCTTGGCAGGATATTTGTCACACGTGTCCTGCGGCTGGTGATACTGGCGGTGTTCGGGGTCTGGGTCAAAGATGCCAATTCCCCTTATCGGCTCATGCGGTGCAGCCAGCTGCGGGAAGTGCTGCGGAAGATCCCCAGGGACTTTTTCCTGGGCAATGTGATGATCACAGTGATCTATACGAAGAAGAGGATGGGGGTCCATTATTATCCGATCACATTCTTACAGCGCCAGGGAGGGGAGAACACGATCGATAGGAAGAAGATCTTCCGGACCGGGCGGCAGGCAGTGGGGCAGTTTTTAGTATTGCGCAAGAGGATCAGGTGGTGAAGATACAGGATATGCAGGGAGTATTGAGAGGATTTAAGGTACGGCGGGAGATCAAGATCTTGCTCTGCATTTTTTTGGCTATGCTGGCGGTCTTCCTGCTGCGGGAGGACAGCAAGGCTTTTTTTGCATGGTGGCTCATCTTATGGATCTTAGGGTGTGCTTTTATGCCCTTGACGGGGATCTTGTTCGCAGGATTTAAGGACCGGGGGTGGCTGTTTTCAAAAGTCATCGCGGTGGCTGTCTCCGGCTATGGGGTCTGGCTGTTGGTCACTCTGGGTATCTTGCGTTTCACGTCTGTCACGTGCATAGGTGTGGCTTTTCTGTGCGTGCTGGGGAATCTTGGCCTGTCTGTGTGGCTGGATAAAAAAGAGCGGGATGTGCTGCCTGTGGATGCGGGGGATCTGATCTTCTGGGAAGAGATCATCTTGTATCTGGCATTTCTCCTGTGGACATATGTGGCCGGATTCCATCCCCAGGCCCATGGGGTAGAGAAATTCATGGACTATGGATTTATGGAAGCCATGATGCGCAGCACTCGGCTGCCGGCTATGGATATGTGGTACAGCCCGGAACCGATGAATTACTATTATGGAGGGCAGTATTATGCGGTGTTCCTCACAAAGCTCACGGGAACACAGGTGGCATCCACGTATCATCTGATGCGCACCCTGGTGGCGGGCATGGCGTTTGCCCTGCCTTTTTCCCTGGTACGGCAGATCGCAGCGGACTATCATGGGAGAAAGAGGAGGTTATTGTCTGCATGTTCTGGGCTGGTGGCGGGGACGGCTGTCTCCCTTTCCGGGAACATGCATTATGTGATCTATGCCAAGATCCTGCCTTGGCTGGGAAAGTCGGATAAAGAGTACTGGTTCCCCAATTCCACCCGGTACATCGGGCACGATCCGGATACCCTGGACAGGACGATCCATGAATTTCCCTCTTATTCCTTTATATTGGGGGATCTGCATGCCCATGTGGTGAATGTCTTTTTCGTGCTGACTGTGGTGGGGCTTCTGTATGCGTGGGTGAAGCGGAAAAGATATACGGATAAGAGGGCTTTTTTCCAATGGCCGCTCCTTATGTGCGGCGTATTCCTGGGGATCTTCCAGTGGACGAACACCTGGGATCTTGCCATCTATTATGTGGTGGCCTGCGGTGTGTGCCTCTTCGGGAACCTGGCGCGGTTTAAGGAGCAGAAGAAAGGGGTCAGATCCAGCGTGTTCCAGGGGATCCGGAGGCGCTGT
>CANTEW010000004.1 GCA_947652925.1 uncultured Lachnospiraceae bacterium | reverse complement strand
GATTCGTCCTTTTTTTATTGCGGAAAAGTGTCTTGCACAAGATTTCAAAAGTCTTACACAAGACCACATTTCATTTGTCAGTTACGTGTTAGTTATCGTGAAAATTTTGTGTGATCTTATACTGTCTCATAGGAAATTCAGGATATAAGAAAACCCCGGAAACATGCTGTTTCCGGGGAATGTCTCTCTTTTGCAGCATTTGCTCGGACTATCTCTTTGAGAACTGCGGAGCACGGCGCGCTGCCTTAAGGCCGTATTTCTTACGCTCTTTCATCCTTGGATCCCTTGTCAGGTATCCAGCTGATTTTAACACTGGCCTAAAGTCGCCGTCAGCTTCCAGGAGCGCACGCGCGATGCCATGACGGATAGCACCGGCTTGTCCCGTAAAACCGCCGCCATGGACATTGACCAACACATCATACTTGTCCACAGTCTCTGTAGCCACCAGCGGCTGACGGACTACGACCTTCAGAGTCTCTTCTCTCAGATAATCATCAATATCTCTCTTATTGATCGTGATCTTTCCCGTCCCTGGTATCAAATATACACGAGCAACTGATTTTTTCCTTCTTCCTGTTCCATAAAACCTTGCGTTATCCAATCTTCCCTACCTCCTCACTAAAATGTCAATGTCTCCGGTTTTTGAGCTTCATGCTTATGTTCCGGTCCTGCATACACAAACAATTTTTTATACATCTTCCTTCCCAGCGGACCTTTGGGAAGCATGCCTTTGATTGCAAGCTCTAATACCCTTTCCGGTTTCTTTGCCAACATTTCGCTCAGCGTAGTCTCTTTCATCCCACCTACATACCCAGAATGATGATAATAGATCTTCTGAGATAATTTCTTTCCTGTCACTTTAATCTTCTCAGCATTCGTGATAATCACATAGTCCCCGGTATCAATATGGGGAGTGAACTGCGGCTTATTTTTTCCTCTTAGGATCTTGGCCACTTCAGATGCCAGACGCCCTAATGTGCAGCCTTCCGCATCCACTACATACCATTTCCGATCGATCTTATCTGGATTAGCCATATATGTTTTCATGGTTTTCCCTCCTGAAATCTTACATCAATATCCATTTGCCATCTATCATGTAAAATGCATTTGCCGGGGCTGTGGTCAAAGCATTTTCCAGTAATCTCATACTGATTTATTATATTATAGTAAAAATTACATGTCAACCGCTTTTCCTAAAATTTTACCCTAAAGATCGAGTTTTCTCCCCTATGATCCATCAAAAGACAATATCTACAGACGAAGGCCGCTCCGCACCAGCCGCTGCTATGATGCTGCTGATATTTTCCACAAGGATCTCATATTCAGGATGGTACGCCCTCAAAGTCTCCAGGACGTAGATATCATCATATTCCCGGAGTAATCTTTGCTCTTTACAGATACACTCCACATATGTCAGTACAGCATCGATCCCAGACATTGTCCCAAGATCTTCCAAAATGGGATAATCCAAGATCAAGAGCGTCTCCTGGGGCGCATATCTCACATCATATCTCTGTAAGAACTGGGGCATCCCTTTGACAATGGTATCCCGCAGACATTCCAGGCCATAATCGCGGAAGTCCAAGATCAGGTCGTTATATAGACGGTGCAGCTTTTTCACTTTCTGGATCACGATCTTTTGTCCGATCCTATACGCTTCTTTTGCGGGCATCCTCCCCGCAGACACCTGATCCCCTCCCTGCATCCTGCATTCATTGATGCAGTACAGCACTGCTCCCATGAGCATTTCAGCCTTTTCATAAGTAATGGACGAATGCTCATAGCCTGTATATCCCTCAGCCAATCCCGCCACCAGCGGGATCAATTCTTCTAGCGGATAGTCCATCTCCTCCATAATGATCACCTCCAGGTCAGTTCTCTCAATGTTTCCATGTACAATCCTTCATCCCAACGCTTTACGATATCGAACTTTTCAAATCCTTCCCGTCCCTGTGTCGCCCTGTGTCCGGAATACCCGGCACGGATGGCTTGGGCAAAGATATCCAGGCATGTCCCCTCCAGATAATCCAGATCCCCAAAACAGATATCTTCATATTGTTCCCTCATAAATGCCAGAAGTTCATCATCCGTGATCTCATCCAGCATCTCGTTTTTATACAGATAAAAGATCTCCTGCAGTCTCAGTAATATAGCGCAATAATCGTCCTGGGTGATATAGGCAGAATCACAAAAAGCATATATGATCTTCGGCAATATCCCCTGCCCAAATTCTATCCTGCGCTCACTCTTTAAAACATTGACCCGCTCCTCCGCCAGGAGCTCCGCCTCCTCTGCACACAAGACAAGCCCATACTTTTCTGTGTATCCGTTGGTGTCGAGAACCTGTCTGATCTGCGTTTGTTTCGACATGATATCTAACCAATCCTTTTGTCCCAAACTCACACCTCCTGGAATCATCCTGAACAAAGACTACAATGGAAATCCATTATATATTCTGTGCAAAAACTTTACTAGACTTGTATTTTTCCGTATTTTATGGTATAATATCAGCATGAGCAAAACAAAAGAGAAGACAGACCAAGGTGCCGTATCCCCTTGATCTGTCTTCTTTTTATCTGCCGTCTACTTTTCCGGCTCTTCCAACACAGGGCGCAAAGAACATATGGCCTGCGCCGCGATGCCCTCTCCCCTGCCTGTAAAACCCAGCCGTTCCTCTGTCGTAGCCTTGATGTTCACCTGATCATCCCCCAGACAGAGGACCTCCGCCACATTCTTCTCCATCTGAGGGATGTGGGGCGCCATCTTCGGCTGTTGGGCGATGATGGTCGCGTCGATATTTTCGATCATATAGCGCTCTTTTTCCAACAGCTCCCCCACCCGTCTCAGAAGCTCCAGACTGGAGATCCCCCGGTACTCTTCCTGGGTATCCGGAAAATGCGTCCCGATATCCCCCAGAGCCGCCGCTCCCAGCAGGGCGTCCATGACTGCATGGATGAGCACATCCGCGTCTGAATGACCCAAAAGCCCCTTTTCATACGGTATCTCAACGCCCCCTAGGACCAGATCCCGGCCTTCCACCAGCTTGTGTACATCATATCCGATGCCTGCCCGCATACCGCCTCC
The DNA here is from genome assembly GCA_947652925.1 of uncultured Lachnospiraceae bacterium. Taxonomy (GTDB): domain Bacteria; phylum Bacillota; class Clostridia; order Lachnospirales; family Lachnospiraceae; genus MGBC164599. The sequence continues at coordinate 94,943 of CANTEW010000004.1, read as the reverse complement.
TATTTCTGTCCATAATATGCATTTGCCCCGTGCTTACGGAAATAATGCTTATCCTGCAGTTCCTGGGGCGCGGGCTGTACCTGGGGATCTAAAGCTTCGCAGCGGGCCGCCATCTTCGCCACCTCTTCCAATACCACCGCGTTGTGTACGGCTTCCTGGGCGTCTTTCCCCCATGTGAACGGGCCATGGTTCTTACAGAGGACACAGGGGACTGCTTCCACATCCGCTTTCTTAAAATGTTCTACGATCAGCCTCCCTGTGTTTGCCTCGTAATCCTCTAATTCCTCTCTCGTCAGGTTCCGCACACAGGGGACCTCCCCGTAAATATAGTCTGCATGGGTCGTCCCATAACAGGGAATCCCACGTCCCGCCTGTGCCCAGCTCGTGGCCCAGGGGGAATGGGTGTGTACGACACCGCCGATGGATGGGAACGCTTTATACAATTCACAGTGCGTGGCTGTATCGGAAGACGGCCTCATCGTCCCCTCGATCTTGTTCATCCCCAGATCCATGATCACCATATCTTCCGGCCGCAGATCTTCATAGGCCACTCCGCTGGGCTTTATGGCAAAATATCCGGTCTCCCTGTCTATGGCGCTCACATTTCCCCAGGTGAACGTCACCAGTCCATATTTGGGAAGATCCATATTTGCCTCATATACTCTTTGCTTTAACTCTTCTAACATGATGCCCGCCTTTCTACTGCAGCAGATGGTCTACCGCTGCCCGTTCGATCATAAGCCCTTCTGTGTATCTCTCCATAAACTTCTCATAACCGGCCACATCCGCCAAATCCGGCTGCTCTTCTATACCAGCCTCCCCGGTAAATACATTTTTATCCAGATATGCTTCCAGGGTCTCTCCTTCTGCACGGTTTTTCATATAAGACGCCAGGAGCGCGATCCCCCAGGCTCCGCCTTCCCCCGCCGTCTCCATCACTGACACAGGCGCCTGCACTGCAGCCGCAAGGATCTTCTGCGCCACGCCTTTTGTCTTGAAGATCCCGCCGTGTCCTGTGATCCTGTCTATCTTCACTTTCTCCCCGTTCAGGATCTTCATCCCCGTATTTAATGCGCCGAAGGTGGTAAAGAGATGCGCCCGCATAAAATTGGCCAGGTTAAATCTGCTCTCTGGTGAGCGGACGAACAGCGGCCTGCCTTCCTCAAAACCTGTGATATGTTCTCCGGAGAAATAACAGTAGGACAACAGTCCGCCGCAGTCTGCATCCCCTTCCATGGCTTTTCTGTACAAAGTACCGAACAGCTTATCCATGTCCACATCCATATCAAAGGTCTCGGCAAATTCTCTGAACAGCCCTACCCATGCATTCAGATCTGATGTACAGTTCTGGCAATGCACCATAGCCACCGAATCCCCTGAAGGCGTAGTCACCAGATCGATCTCCGGATAATGCCTGGAGAGATCCTTTTCCAAAACGATCATGGCAAACACAGACGTCCCGGCCGACACGTTGCCTGTCCGCACCGCTACGCTGTTGGTTGCCGCCATGCCTGTCCCCGCATCCCCTTCAGGCGGGCACAACGGGATCCCTGCCTGGAGTCTGCCGCTTGGATCCAAAAGCTTTGCCCCTTCTTCTGTGAGCATCCCCGCGTCCTCTCCCGCCACCAGGACTTTCGGGAAGATATCTAGCATCTTCCAGGGATAGTGGTGTTCCGCCACCAGCTCGTCGAACTGCCGGACCATTGCGGCATGATACGTTTTTGTCTCCGAATCGATGGGGAACATGCCGGATGCCTGCCCCACACCCAATACCCTCTGTCCAGTCAGCTTCCAATGTACATAGCCGTCCAGCGTGGTCATGAAGTCGATATCTGCTACGTGGTCTTCCCCATTCAAGATCGCCTGGTAGAGATGAGCGATGCTCCATCTCTGGGGGATATGCGGCCCAAAGAGAGCCGAAAGTTTCTCACAGGCCGGCTCCGTGATATTGTTGCGCCAGGTGCGGAAAGGTACTAATAGCTCCCCCTCTTTATCAAACGGCATATAGCCATGCATCATAGCGCTGAAGCCGATAGCACCGATCTTCTCCAACACTACCCCATATCTTTCCTGTACATCGTCTGCCATCTTCCGATAACTGTCCTGCAGCCCTTTCCAGACGTCCTCCAGCGCATATGTCCAGATACCGTTTTCAAGACGGTTTTCCCAGTCATGCGCCCCGGAAGCGATCGGTACATTATCTTCCCCTACCAGTACCGCTTTGATCCGCGTAGAGCCAAATTCAATGCCCAATGCAGTATCGCCGCTTTCGATGGATGCCCTCACATCTTTATCTCTCATGCTCATCCAAGATCCCTCCTGTTCTTAAAAAAATCCGTATCTGTCACATGTATCCTAAAAAAGATCATACTATAGATCCTATCTATATACTGTAGAGACCGTACAGATCTCTGTAGAACTATATTTTAAAGCAGGAACACAATAAAATCAAGGTTAGTTTATACCTTCCAAGAGGATCTGCACATACAAAGATCCTGCGCATAAAATAGATATATCATGTATATTTAGAAGGAGTGGATAAAATGGATGACCGTCGTAAACGCCCCCGCTGTCGTTGCTGCTGCCGGGGTCCCGCCGGACCTCAAGGCGGACCAGGGCCTCAGGGACCTCAAGGGGAAACTGGACCCGCCGGACCTCAAGGCAGACCAGGGCCTGCCGGACCCCAAGGGAAACCTGGGCCTCAGGGAAGACCGGGTCCTGTGGGACCCCAAGGGAAACCAGGACCCCCTGGACCTATGGGATCTCAAGGGAAAACTGGCCTTATCGGACCCCAAGGAGAACCAGGACCCCCTGGACCTATGGGACCTCAAGGGGAAACTGGACCCGCCGGACCCCAAGGGAAACCTGGGGCTCAGGGAAGACCGGGCCCTGTGGGACCCCAAGGAGAACCGGGACCCCCTGGACCTGTGGGAAGCTCTGGACTTGCGGGACCTCAAGGCGAGATTGGGCCCGTGGGACCTCAAGGGGAAACTGGACCTGCCGGACCCCGGGGTGAACCGGGGCCCGGGGTGAGACCCGCCTACTTTAACGCCGTCATGCAGGGAGGATACCAAGACGTCCCCCCAGACGGATCCGTGGATTTCCTTCTGGCATTTCAATCTGGAGATTTTTCTTTTACGCCAAATACATCTGAGATCACAGTCAACACAGGCGGCATCTATCGGATAGACTACTCTGTCCTCGCCCGCCCTGCCGCTGGCTCGATCAATATCGCCTATGCAGTAGCCATCAATGGGCGGGAGGACCCTTTATCATTTTTTGAGACTTATCTGAACGGAGACGCAGATCCGCAGCGCACTGGACTCACGGGGATGTTCATCACCTCAATCCCGGCAGGATCGACTGTCTCACTGCGCAACAGATCTTCCACCACAGACCATCTGGCAGGAACAGGTATCGACAACCAAGCCGTCAACCATGCATCCATATTACTGCAGCGGATCGCTTAACGAAAAAAATAGCAGCCTGTGTCCTTCCCGGACACAGCTGCTATTTTTCACTAAGTATAAAAACTCTTTTAGAAGATCACGTTACGTGGGCATTCTTCTTTACACTTACCGCAATTTGTACATTTGCTGTAATCAATGTGCGCCACAAAATCAGTGATGGTGATCGCACCAGCCTCACAATTTTTCTCACATTTCTTACATCCGATACATCCGATATCGCAACTGCTCGTCACTGCTTTACCTTTATCTTTCGAACTGCAGTGTACGAAGGTTGTCTGATCATATGGGACAAGCTCGATCAGCTGTTTCGGACATTTAGCGATACATTTTCCACATGCCTTACATGCTTCCTTATCAACGACAGCTACCCCGTTCACGATATGTATGGCATCAAAGGGGCACGCCTTCACACAGGAACCATACCCAAGACAGCCGTAATTACATTTCTTCGCCCCACCAGAGGGTACGAATGCCATCATCTCACAATCCTGGACACCTGTGTATTTATAATTATCTTTTGCAGTCTCACAATTTCCTGCACATTTAACGAACGCTACCTGGCGTACACTCTCGCCTACTTCCTGTCCCATGATGGCAGCGATCTCATTTGCCGCAGGCTCACCGCCCACAGGACAGGCATTTACGGGCGCCTCTCCTTTTGCGATGGCAGCCGCCAGGCCGTCACACCCTGGAAAACCACAGCCACCGCAGTTATTCCCTGGCAGTGCTTCACGGACAGCTACTTCTTTCTCATCTACTTCCACGGCGAATTTGATACCGGCAACTCCCAGGAATATACCGATAAAGAGCCCGGTCCCGCCTACTACTAAAGCCGCTATTATAAATCCCATCTCGCCGCCTCCTTATATCATTCCTGAGAATCCGAAAAATGCGATCGCCATCAGACAAGCTGTCAGCAACACATGGGGGAATCCCTGAAATGCTTTTGGTATGTCGTTAGTTTCCATTTTTTCACGCAGTCCGGCTAAGATCACAATGGCGATACCAAATCCCAATGCTGTGGCCAGACCGTTGATGGTACTGCTCAAGATACCATATTCTTTCTGGACGTTTGTGAGCGCCACGCCCAATACCGCACAGTTGGTGGTGATCAGGGGCAGATACACGCCCAGACTCTGATAGAGCGGCGGCATCGCCTTTTTCAAGAACATCTCCACGAACTGCACCAGGGCAGCGATGACCAAGATGAACACGATAGTCTGCAGATATGTAACATCCGCTGGTACCAGGATGAACTTATAGATCAGACTGGCCACAAAGGAGGACAGCGTGATAACGAAGACGACCGCCGCGCTCATACCTGTTGCTGTTTCAATCTTCTTGGAAACACCGAAGAACGGACACAGACCCAGGAACTGGCTCAAGACTACGTTGTTCACCATGGCTGAGCCAATGGCTATGATAAATAATTCTTTCATTATTATTTTCCGCTCCTTCCTTTACACATGATGTTCCCGCAGCTTGAACAGCCTTCGCCGCAAGTCGTCGGGTTACTGGGATCGATGCCCCTCTTGGCAGCCCCGACTTTGAACTTGTTCTGTAAAGCCGCCAAAAACGCCAGCACTAAGAAAGCGCCCGGCGCCAGGATAAAGATCGATACAGGCTCATATCCCACACCGCCAAGGATATCAACGTTGAACAAAGTCCCTGCGCCGATAAATTCACGGATGAGCCCTAAGATCGTGATGGACACGGTAAATCCCAGCCCCATGCCGATACCGTCGAATATAGACGGGATGACTTTATTCTTAGACGCATAAGACTCCGCACGGCCTAAGATGATACAGTTTACCACGATGAGCGGGATATAGATACCCAGCGCCGCGTTCAGGCTGGGGATAAAACCTTCCAGCAAAAACTGTACGATCGTCACGAAGGACGCCACGACTACGATGAACGCAGGCACACGCACTTTGTCCGGGATCACTTTACGCAATATAGAGATCAGCATGTTGGACGCCGTCAGGATCACCGTTGTCGTCAGGCCCATCCCGATACCGTTTATCCCGGATGTGGTGACCGCAAGGGTGGGACACATACCCAGCATCAGGCTGAATGTGGGGTTCTCCGCAATGATACCATTATATAACCGTTCAGCAGGAGTATTTTTCTGCATGATCAATTTCCCCCTTTCTCATAGGTAAATGCGCAAAGACCTGCATTCACCCCGTTCACCATCGCATTGGTGGTGATCGTAGCGCCGCTCAGGGCATCGATCTCGCCGTCCTGAGTCGCGCCGTTCTTTGTATACTCGAATTTTTCTACATTTTTATCAGCGAACTGGCCTTTGAACTCATCCGTATCCGCTTTCATACCAAGACCGGCTGTCTCAGCAATGGACAGGATCGATATGCCGTTCAATGTGTTGTCGTCTTTCACGCCCATAGCAAACTGGATATCCCCGCCGTAGCCTTCTGATGAAGTCACGGTGAATGCATAACCCAGGGGATTCCCGCTGGCATCCATCGCCTGTACTACTTCGTTGATGGTCTGGGACGGATAGCCGTTCTCATCCAGATATGCTTCGATCTCCGGATCTTCCGCCTCTACGACCATCTCAAAAGTATCTGCATCCGCAAATACCGCCTTATACGCCTCATCTTTAGCCAGCTGCCGCTGTTTGGCGATCGGCTCTGCCGTGATGCCCTGGACGCCTCCGAGCGCCAGACCTGCGACTAATGTGATCAGCGTGATCGCGATCGTATCTTTTACAATAGTATTTTTCATGCCTTCTGCCCTCCTTTACCCAACGCCGTTGGTATGGTGGCACGCTCGATGAGCGGGATCAACAGGTTACAGAAAATGATCGCATAGGATACGCCCTCTGCAGAACCGCCAAAGATACGGAATACGGCAGTCACGATACCCAGCAGACAGCCATAGACCAACTGACCGTTCTTAGTGATGGGCGTCGTCACATAATCTGTAGCCATGAACCATGCGCCCAGCATCAGACCACCGCCGCAGAGATGGGCTGCGATATAGTTGACGTCCAGACCGCCTTTTGCAGCCATCGAATAGATCGCGACAAAGACTGTAAAACTCCCTATGTATGTGAGCGGGATACGAAGATCGATGACTTTCATGAACAGCAGGAACGCTGCGCCGATCAAGATCGCGATCACAGAAGTCTCACCGATCGTACCCTGGATATTCCCTACGAACATGCTCATCACGTCTACGCTCTCACCAGCTTTTACATTCGCCAGCGGGGTCGCCGCTGTGACCGCATCCACGACAACTTTGCTGGAAGCTCCCGCTGGAAGCGTGAAATCTGTCATCTTCCCTGTAAAAGAGATCATCAGGAAACATCTCCCTGCCAGCGCCGGGTTCATAAAGTTCTGTCCCAGACCGCCGAAAAGCTGTTTTACGACTAAGATCGCAAAGACACCGCCCAGAGCCGGTATCCACAGAGAGATCGCCGGGGGCATATTGAGGGCTAACAAGATCCCTGTCACGATCGCGCTGTAATCCCCCACTGTCTGTGTCTTCTTCATGCCTTTATTGTAAAGCCACTCTGTCAGCACACAGGCTGCCACAGATATAAGGATCACCAGCAGTGCATGGACACCGAAATTATATACACCGAATAAACTGGCTGGCAGCAGCGCGATGACTACCATCAGCATCAGGTTGCTTGTGTTCACCTTAGACCGGACATGCGGCGAAGATGATACGTTCATTAAATCACTCATGTCTTATCCTCCTCCTCTACGCATTCTTCTTCCGATTATTTAAGACCATCGCACGCATGGACTTAATGGACTGGGTCAGATGCCGTTTGGCTGGACAGGTGAAACTGCAGCATCCGCAGGCCACGCACTCCATACCTTCCCATTTTACAAAAGCCTCTTCATCCTGGTGGTCGGCAAAAGTAGCCAGCCTGGAAGGAACAAGACGGGCCGGACAGACAGATACACACCTCCCGCAGTTGATACATGCGGTCTCCTTGTTCGCCGACACTTCATCCTTCGTCAGACACAACAGCGCAGAGGAACTCTTTGTGACCGGCACCTGCATAGAGAACAGACCCTGTCCCATCATCGGACCACCGGAGATGATCTTTTCCGGCTCCTGTTGGAAGCCGCCGGCTTCCTCCACCAATTCTTCGTAGATCGTCCCAGTACAGACTGCAAAATTCTGCGGGTTTGCCACAGCATCCCCTGTCACCGTGATGATCTTATGCATCAGCGGCCTGCCCAGGACTACAGCTTTGTAAGCAGCCACTGCTGTTTCCACATTGTCTACCACACATCCTGCATCTGCAGGCAGCATACTGGAGTTGACCTCCCGCCCGGTAGTGGCATAGATCAGTGAACGCTCTGCACCCTGCGGGTATTTGGTCTGCAGGGCCTTTACTTCGATGCGCGGCTCACTCTTCACTAATTCTTCCATCTTCTTGATACAGTCGGGCTTATTATCCTCGATACATATGTAGCCTTTCGCATTGTCGAACAGATACAGGATCGTCTTGAGCCCTGCGATCACCAGCTGCGGCTCATCCATCATACGCTTGTAATCTGAAGTGATATAAGGCTCACACTCTGCACCGTTGATCAGCACATACTCGATCTTATCCGGATCCTTCGGCGACAATTTTACATGGGTGGGGAATCCAGCTCCGCCCATACCTACGACCCCGCCTTCCTGGATACGCTTGATCACTTCTTCCTTCGTCAGGTCTTCCACCTTCTCCACGCTGGAAAATTCCACTTCTTCATATTTTTGGTCATTTTCCACAACAATGGCTGGCACCATCGCACCTGTCACCGTAAGGTGCGGCTCAATGGCTTTCACTGTCCCGGATACCGATGCATGGACTGGTGAGGACACGAAACCGCCAGGCTCTGCGATTTTCTGCCCTGCCAACACCCGATCCCCTTTTGCCACGATCGGCTTAGCGGGGGCACCGATATGCTGGGATAACAGATAGACTAGATCTCCCTTGGGCGAAACTGACTTGATTGGCTTGTCCTTCGATAACTCTTTGCCATCGTAAGGATGAACGCCGCCTTTAAACGTCAAAAGTCCCATTGTTACTCCTCCTTCTCTTTGCCATACACTAACTCACCTCTCTATCATACTAAAAAATCAGAAAAAAATCACTATTTTCTTTGTTTTTTTTGCTATAATATTAAAAAAAATTTCTAAAAGGAGAAAATCCCCTATGGACTCCAGGGTAATTTACATGGATCTTTTTCCGGCACACGAAAAGATCTTGTCGATCTTCTCTAAAATATCAGTAGAAGATCTGTTGTTTTTTGACATAGAGACCACAGGTTTCTCGTGGAAAGACTCTGCGGTCTTCCTGATCGGCTTCTTAAAGAAAGATATGGAAAAAATTGCAAAAAATGGGATATGGCGCCTGGAACAGTGGTTTGCAGAGGATCCATCCGATGAAAAAAGACTATTGGAACAGTTTTCCACCGCCCTGGCAAAAAAAACATTCCTCGTACATTACAACGGCCACACCTTTGACCTCCCCTTCCTCGCAGGCCGCCGCCAGATAGCCGGTCTCCCGGATCCGTGCAGTACCTGGGGACAGCTGGATCTGTACCAGACCCTGCGCCCCTACCAGGAACTCCTGGGCCTTGCACACCTGCGGCTGACAGACCTGGATACCTTCCTGGGATCCCCTGGATCTATACAGCTTTCTGGAAAAAAATGCGTCTCGATCTACCAGAGATACCTGCTGGAAAAAGATCCCGCCCAGAAAGAACTGCTCCTCGCCCACAACCAGCAAGATCTCACCAGTCTCCTGCATGGGATACAGGCCCTGGCCTACCCCGCATTTTTCCAGGGACATTTCCAATTGGAAAAATGCCGGCTCAATGGAAACATCTTGTCCTGCACCCTGCAGCTCCAGATCCCGCTGCCCAACCCCCTTTCCCTGGATCTTGCTCCCAGACCCTGGTCCATCAGGGGCGCCGGCTCCCAGATCCAGATGGATATCCTTGCGGAAAATGGGTATCTGAAGATGTTCTACCCTGATCCTAAAGACTATCACTACCTTCCGGAGGAGGATACCGCTGTACATAAGAGCGTGGGCGCTTACGTGGATAAAAGACACCGGAGGCAGGCCACTGCACAGACCTGCTATACACGCTTTCCCTGTTCCTTAGATTTTATGCAGGATAGGGAGAAGGTAGAAGCTTATGTACGGCATTGTCTGTCACTACACTGATACTCCATCCAGGTGAGATCCGTGATCCCCCGGCGCTTTTGGTACTTTTCTCGTAGAAAAGTACATAGAAAAACATGACTGGGGAGACAAGATCGGGACTTGTGCGCGCCCAATGCCACATCGCTGTCTCAGACAGCAGGGGCAAGTCCTATGAAAGACTTGCCCCGCCATATTTTATCATATCTATATTTTACATCTTACCATCCTATCCACTCACCCGATCAGGATATTCTCTTCTGCCAGATGCACATTCTGGTTCGCATTTCTCGCCCGCATGACGATCGCAGTCGCCAGTGTGATCGGCCCGATGCGTCCCAGATACATGTCCAGGATGATGATGATCTTCCCGATCAGCGTCAGATCGCCTGTGATCCCCCTGGACAGGCCCGCCGTCCCCAATGCGGAGACTGTCTCGAAGATCACATCTATGAAAGATGCATCCATCGTCATGGACAGAGCCATCCCGCTGACCAAAAGGACTGTGAACCCCAGCATAGTGACCACAATCGCCGTGCGTATATTCTGCTCTTTGATCTTCCTGTTGAACACTTCTGTATCGCCCTTCCCTTTCAGATAAGCCGCCACCGTCAAGACCAGGATCGCCAGGGTAGTGGTCTTGACACCCCCCGCCGTCCCCATAGGGGAACCGCCTGTGAACATCAAAAACAGGGTCAGTACTATGGAAGCATCTGTGAGACAGCTCTGGTCTATGGTGAAAAATCCCGCCGTCCTTGTGGTCACCGACTGGAACATAGCCGCCTGGACCTTTCCCCCCACGGACATACCGCGCAGAGTCTCCGGATTGTCGTATTCAAATATCAGAAAGAGGAGTCCGCCTCCCAGTACCAGCAGCGCCGTGACTGTGACCGCCAATTTTGAGTGTATCTTCAGCCGCTTCCAGCCTGACCGTTTTTTTGCCACCCGGTAGAGATCCCACCAGACAAGGAAACCCAGCCCGCCGGATATGATCAATACCATCGTCACCACATTCACCAGCGGATCTGTCACATAGGGCGCCAGACTTTCCTCTCCCAGGATATCGATCCCCGCATTGCAAAAAGCAGATACCGAAGTGAACACAGACTGTATGATCCCTTTTTTCCAGCCATATCCCGGCACAAAGGCAAAGGCATAGCAGACCGCGCCCAGAGCTTCCGCGCCCAGCGTACAGACCACCACTTTCTTGATCACCTCCGCCATACCCGAGAGGGTATCCAGATTATACGTCTCCTGTATCAGCTTCCTCCCTTTTAACGTAAGCCGGCGTCCTGCCAGGAGGAAAAGGGACATCCCCACCGCGATCACACCCAGCCCGCCCAACTGGATAAGGAGCAGGATCACACATTTTCCCACCACCGACCAGTGGGCGGCCGTGGTGACTGTCACAAGCCCTGTCACACAGACAGATGTAGCTGCCGTGAACAGAGCATCGATAAAACTCGTCTGCTCCCCTGGCGCCGCGCACACAGGGAGCCATAAGATGATCCCGCCCAGCAGGATCACGCCCGCAAACCCAAGCGTGATGATCTGAGCGGAACTTAATTTATGAAGATCCATATCTATTTTTTCATATAATTATGAGACAGTGAATTACAGACTTCAAACTGATATTCGGACAACTGCTTTTTCATGGAAAGGGCTTCATTGATGTCAAAATCCACGTAAGCGCCGTTCTTATAGCCCACGACCCTCTGCGTCTTGCCCTCTATCAACAGATCCACAGCCTTCGCACCCATGATGGACGCATAGACACGGTCCTTGCAGGTGGGGCTGCCGCCGCGCTGCATATGGCCCAGGATCGTGGCCCTCGTCTCAATGCCTGTCGCCGCCTCAATCCGTTTTGCCATGGCCTCTGAATGGCCTATACCCTCCGCATTGATGATGATGTGGTGCTTCTTTCCTTTTTTCCGGTTCTCGATGATGTTGTTGATGATCTTCTGTTCATCGTAATCATATTTTTCCGGCAGCAGCACATCCTCCGCACCGTTGGCGATCCCGCACCACAGGGCGATATATCCCGCGCCCCGCCCCATGACCTCGATGATACTGCACCGCTCATGGGATGTGGACGTATCGCGCACTTTATCGATCGCCTGCATCGCTGTATTTACCGCCGTATCAAACCCGATCGTATATTCTGTGCAGCCGATATCAAGATCGATCGTCCCTGGGACGCCGATCGTATTGATCCCCAGATTCGCCAGTTTCTGCGCCCCGGCAAAGGAACCGTCCCCGCCGATGACCACCAGGCCTTCGATCCCATGCTTCCTGCATACCTGGGCGCCCCATCTCTGGCCTTCCTCTGTGCGGAATTCTGCACACCGGGCCGTATACAGGATCGTCCCGCCCCGCTCTATCGTATCTGACACATCCTGCGCCTGCATATCAACGATCTCTTCATTGAGCAGACCGTTGTAACCTTTATAGATCCCTTTTACTTTCAGACCATTGCTCAAGCCTCTGCGGACCACCGCACGGATAGCCGCGTTCATCCCTGGTGCATCTCCTCCACTTGTCAATACGCCGATCACACTGATCTTCTTATCCATAGCAGCCATTCTATCCTCCTTGTGTGTTCCTTTCCCCTTGATGGTTCATCACATAGATTTTAATGCATTTTCACGGTAAATGCAAGACATGGGGCATAAAACATTTCTCATACACATTATCAGGGCGGATCATGCACAGACGCGCACTATGCGGAAGATCTTGGGCATCAGAGGGGACTGTCTCAAAATGTCTACTTTTTGACACACCAAAAGGCATGGCAGAAATGCTAAGATCTCTATATTTTTTTAACTATAGGATCATCTATGAAATGATATTATCACAAACTCTTTTAAAAATCCATACAATCTTAAAAAATCCTATAAAGCGGGCATAACAGTCCCCGTGTCAAAAAGTAGACTTATTGATATGGAGAAAATTCATGGAAAAGATACGTGCCCTCTTAAAACACAAGGACATCCTGCTGTCTGTACTCTTATTTTTGTTCATTATCTCATTCTTTTTTGTCCATGCAGAGCATTCGTTTGACGTCACGGACGAGCCGATGGATATCCAGGAGGCGATCATGCTCAAGCCCGGCGACAAGATCGTGCAGGAGCTCAACATAGACAAAGACACTTTTCTCACAGAAATCCAGATCCAATTCGGCACATACGATAAAAAAAATAAAGGGACCTTACACGTCCAGCTTTATGAAAATGGGCGGTCCACCGTCCATTGGCAGCTCGATACGGCCGGTCTGATCGATAATACATACCATAAGTTCCCTTTGGATACGCCTTTAAAGACAGACCATAAAAATTCTTATTCTATACATATCTCAGAAAATTTTAGGGGAGACAACGCCATAGCCGTCTGGACTTCCCTTGAGACAAGAGGCGCATGCTTTTACAACGGCATGCCTCTAAAAAAAGGATCCCTGTGCCACCAAGTGACGCTCACCGACTTAGACCTGCAAAAAAAAGTAGTCCTGGTATCTGCGGTCATCTTCTCAGCGGTCGCCGTCCTGCTCTTATTTCATGTAAACGAGACGCTGCTCATGAGCGGGATCTTCGTCCTGCTGGGATGTATATATATGTGGGCATGCCCTTTATATATGGCTCCCGACGAAGAAACACATTTTTATCGGGCTTTTGAGATCTCCTGCGGGGACCTCACGTCACCGCACATCGAAGGGAAGGACGGAGGAAATGTGCTGCCTTCTGCGCTGTCCTACTTCTCTGACTCTGACACCATAGACTGGGAGGATACAAAATGCTTTATCTTCACAAATATGTCCTTATACGCACCTGTCAGTTATCTGCCCCAGGTAACAGGGATCAAGATCGCCCGCTTTTTCACAGACGATGTCCCGACGATCTTCTCCGCCGGGAGATGGGGAAATTTCCTCGTCAGCATCTTTTTATGCTTATCCGCCCTCTACCTGATGCCTTTCGGGAAAAAGATCCTTTTCCTGATCATGACATTGCCAATGGCCCTGCAGGAGATGATCTCCCTGGCCCCCGACGGATTCACGATCTCTCTGAGCATGGCGTTTACGGCATATGTCTTCCATGTCAGCTACAGCAGTCGGGAAAAGCTCCGAAAAAGAGACATCGCTGTGATCGCCGCCCTCAGCGTGACCCTCTCCTTATGCAAGATCGTCTACATCGTCTTGGTACTGCTGATCTTCGCCATCCCGAACAAGAAGTTTGGGATGAAAAGAGAGTGGATGTGGGCCAAGTCCGGCATCCTGGGCGCGTCCGTCCTCCTGAATCTGCTCTGGCTGAAGATCTCATCCGGATACCTGGTGGAATTTACGCCTGGCGTGGATACTCCGAGACAGATCCAGTATATCCTGTCTGATATGGGGACTTTCTATGGGACCGTCATCCGGTCGGTCATAGAGAAAGGTGATTTCTACATACAGACAATGCTCGGCGCCCTTATGGGCGCGCTGTGCATCGAGACGACCCCCAGCCTATGGATCGCATTTTTGGTCTTTTTGCTCTTTGAGATCCTCAACTATAAAAGGCTCGAGGTGATCCCCCATAAATGGGATCGGACAGTCATGTCCCTGATCACTCTGGGCGGTGTCGGACTGATCTGTACGAGCCTGTACGTCCAATGGACGCCTTTTAAAGACCAGATCATCGAAGGGATCCAAGGGAGATACTTCATACCCCTGTTCATCTTCCCTGCCCTCTTGATCATCTATAACAATGACAAAAAGAAAAGAGATACGCGATATATCATCACATCTGATGCACGCGGAAGATATCACTACATGATCCTTTTAACGCTCAATGGTATCACGATCTTGGATATGATCCAATACTATCTGGCGGGCGCGTGATCGGGAGGAGGACAACACATGGATAAGATAGCAGTATTGATCCCCTGTTACAACGAGAGCAAGACGATCGGAAAAGTCGTCTCGGATTTCAAAAAGATCCTGCCGGAGGCCGTCGTCTACGTATACAACAACAACAGCTCAGACGATACCGCGCAGATAGCCGAGAGCCATGGCGCCATCGTCCGCCATGAGCATCAGCAGGGAAAAGGGAATGTGATCCGCCGGATGTTCCGCGAGATCGACGCCGAATGTTATATCATGACCGACGGCGACGACACATACCCCGCGGAGACAGCCCTAGAAATGGCCGACGCGGTCTTCATGCGGGATATGGACATGGTTATCGGAGACAGGCTGTCTTCTACATATTTCACAGAAAACAAACGCTCCTTCCACAATTTCGGGAATCTCCTGGTGCGCAAGAGTATCAATGTCCTATTCCAAAATGACATAAAGGACATCATGACTGGATATCGGGCGTTCAGCTACGGATTCGTAAAGACATTCCCCGTACTCTCCAAGGGCTTTGAGATCGAGACGGAGATGAGCATCCACGCGATCGACAAGAACATGTCTGTGGAGAATATCGTGATCGATTACCGCGACCGTCCGGAAGGGAGCAAATCCAAATTAAATACATACTCCGATGGGCTGAAAGTCCTGCGCACGATCGTCAGGCTCTACCGCACATACCGGCCCATCGGTTTTTTCGGGACGATCGCCCTTTTGATGGCTCTGGTCGCCGCGGTATTCTTCATCCCCATCGTGCATACGTATCTCAGGACCGGGTCCGTGCCCAACTTCCCCACACTGATCGTATGCGGCTTTACCATGATCGCATCCATCCAATCGTTCTTTGCCGGCCTGACACTGGAGACGATGATCCAGAAAAACCGCCAGGACTTCGAGATGGAACTGCACCGTGCCTACGAAAATAAAAGAAACCGGAAACAACCGGCTCCCAAATAAAAGAGGTGATCTTATGGATAAATTTATATGGAAACAAAAACAGGCGCCTTTCCTGGTCGTCCTGCTGCTCCTGGCCAGCGCGCTCTTCATCTACCGCCGCTTCCTGTTCGGGGATGAACTCTGGGTATTCGTAGGGCTGGATATCGGCTCCGACACCGTCCAACAATACCTGCAGCATTACAACACCATCGTAGGCCATCTCCGGGAAGGCACCTTCTCATTCTGGGATTTCAATAATGGGCCTGGGACAAACATGTTCAACCTGAGCCTGTCCAATCCCGCCCTGATGGTGGTCTACGCCCTGGGTGTAGCCTTCGGGCCGGAGCACATCGCCTGGTACCTGATCTATGTGCAGATAGCCCAGATCCTGTTGTCCGGACTTTTTTTCTACCACTATCTGTCCTGTTTTTCTTTCTCAAGGAAGACCAAGTGCATCGTCGCCTACATCTATGGGCTGAACGGCTTTTTGATGGTCTGGGGACAGCATTATCAGTTCGGCATGGCGGCCGTCTGCCTGCCCTTGCTGCTCTGGGGCGCGGAGCGCTGCATGTGCAGACAGCGTTTCCACGCCCCCATGGTCCTGGCCTGCTGGCTGGCCGCCGTCTACAATACCTACTTGAGCTATATGATGTTCGTCTGCCTGGGCTTTTACATATTGGTGCGTCTCTTTGGCATGCAGACCCAGTCCCTGGGCAAAAAGCTCCGGATGCTGGGGATCCTCTACGGTTCTATGTTGTTGGGCATGGGGATGGGCGCGTTCACCCTGTTCCCCTCCGCCTTCACGATCTTCGGGATCTCAGGCAGGCTGGAGGGACAGGCAAGCTTCCCTGCACGGATCGGCAACTCCCTGCTCCCTTATCAAGGCATCCATTACAAGACTTTGTTCTATAAATTCTTCTCCAGCTACCTGGAGGGGCTGACACAGGTGGCAGAGACCAATGTCCAGTATACCGGAGCCACCAATTATTACGAGGATCCCAATGTATTCTGCTCCACTTTATCTATCATATTGGGATGCCAGTATATCTGCTGTCTCCATAGGCTGCCTTTATCCAAGGGGCAGAAAAAGCTCCGCTATGGGCTCCTGGCCCTCCTGGCCTTCTGTCTGGCACTGCCCTTCTGCGGCCTGGTGATGAACGGGTTCTCCACCACGATCAACCGGCATACGTTCCTCATGATGCCCTTTTTCTGCCTGATCATGGCACAGATGCTGGACACGCTCCTGTCAAGACAGATCTTCAGCTACCTAGGGCTCGGCGCCGCCTTCTTACTGATCGGCTTTACCTTCATACGGAAATACAATACGATCACCTTCCTGTCCCACAAGCGCAACCTGCTGATCCTGAGCCTGACCGGACTCCTCATGCTGTGCGTCCTCCTCTGCCTGGCAAGATGCCGCAGGAAGGACATCCAGAACATCCTATGTGGACTCCTGCTGTGCCTGACCGTGGTGAACATGGTGTCGGAAGGGTATACCTCCACCCTGGAGCGGCTCACACTGCGAAAAGACAACACCCAGTATTTCGGGGACGTCTACAGCCAGGACGTACAAGACGCCCTGGCTTGGCTGAAGGAGCAAGATCCACAGTTCTACCGGGTAGAAAAGGATTTTGACGTGAGCTCCATCTGCATGGACTCCCTCCCCCAGGGATACCGGGGCGTGAGCACCTATAACTCCACCATCAACCGGAACATCCTGGAGTTTACCTCCGTGCTCTACCCGGACTTCTGGTACGGGGACAAGAACCATTACCGCTTCCGCATGGTGAAGCACGAGCATGAGTTCGCCGATCTGTGCGGCATCCGCTACCTGCTGTCCCGGGGCGGCGAGGAGAACGATCCCTTTGACAAGAAGGGCAACCGCCTCCTCCGCAAGTTCGGCCAAATCCAAGTCTACGAGAACGAGGACGCCGTATCCCTGGGACGTTTCTACCCGGACGCCATCACCCGGGAAAGGTTCGACAGCTATCTGGAAGAGAACGGGAGGCAGGAGACCCAGGACCTGATCTTGGATCATCTGGTCCTGGACGGGCCGCCGGGGGGCGACTCCATACCCAGCACCACAAAGGCTTCATCCACAGCCGTCACCATAGACGCCCCCGCCAGGGACGATCGTCTGCAGGGGACCATAGACGCTCCCCAAGACGGCTATGTCATGTTCGCCATACCCTACGAGAAAGGCTGGCGGATCTACCTGGACGGAGAGGAACAGAAGATCTACCGGGCAAACATCGCCTTCCAGGGCATCTCTGTGAAAAAAGGCACCCACCAGGTAGAACTGAGATACCAGGCCCCTGGATATCCCCAGGGAGTGGTGGTCAGTATCCTCTCCTGTTTTATATCCTCTGTATTGGTATATGGCTCCCATAAGAAAAAAGACCGACTTTAAATACCAAACGGGATGTGTAAGACCTCTTTCCCTTACACATCCCTTTTTTAAAGACCCAAAACCAATCCACGGGATATAGCCAAAGCTCCTCCAACGGCACGGTCCCCATCGTCCGCTGCCCTTTAAGGGGCGTATCTGCAGATGTCCATCGGAAATGCCTCTCATGAGGGGGATCCACTCTATTTACCATATCATTTCCCGATACTCTTTTCCAGAACCTTCACGTTCCCCCCGCCGAACGCCTCCCGCAGCCTTTCCATATCCAGGGAAGCGATGGAGACTCTCTGCCCCGGCGGGAGTTTTTTCATCGCGCGTTCTTTTTTCAGGTAGACCACTACCGCGTCTTTCCCGCCGGCCCCGCTGAGCGCGCCCAAAAGCCCCTCTTCTTTTTCCTGGTATTCTTCCTTTGATGCGAACTGGATCCACAATTCCCGGGGCTTCTCCGCGAACAGCCAGATCTTCTCACAGATCAGCTTGCTGGCCTTATCGTCTTCCGCCGCCACTTTTCCCCGGATGAACACTTTATTTTCCTCTGCCAGCATATCCACATTCCGCTCATAATCCCTGGGGAATACGATCACTTCTACGGTCCCCACCAGATCCTCCACCGTGAGGAAAGCCATGACCTGGTTGTGCTTCGTATATTTTATGGTCTTATTGGTGATCATACCGCCCACGACCACCTTCGAGCCATCCGCCAGATGAGGCAGTCCTGTATCCTCATCAGGCAGGAAATCTGTTGTTATGGCCGTGGCGTTGCGTTCCATCATGCCCGTGTACTGTTCCAGGGGATGGCCGCTGATGTAGATGCCCAGCACCTCTTTTTCCAGAGCAAGGAGTTCTTCTTTCTCGTATTCTCCTACAGCTGGGAGCTGTATGACGTAATCCTTTTTCTCCTCCTCGCCTACGATATCCAACAGGGACAGCTGCCCTTCCATGGAGTTCTTCTTCTCCTGCTGCACGCTGTCCATCACCCGCTGATAGACCAAAAGTTTCTGTTTCCGGTTGCCTTCCAGGCAATCCAGCGCCCCGGCTTTGATCAGGTTCTCTACCACCCGTTTATTGACTTCTTTTCCCGACATCCTGGACACAAAACTGTTGAGGGTGGTATAGAGTCCGCCCAGTTCCCGCTCTGCCACGATATCCTCGATCACAGACTTTCCTACACTCTTGATCGCGGAAAGCCCGTAGCGGATGCCTTTTCCATCCACAGAGAAACAGCTGTCCCCACAGTTGATATCCGGGGGCAGGATGTCGATATCGATCTGCCTGCAATGGAGGATGTAGCCAGATACCTTGGTGGGAAAATCAATGACCGAAGTCATCAGCGCGGCCATATATTGGAGTGGATAGTAGTATTTCAGATAAGCCGTCTGGTACGCCACCACCGCATAGGCGGCCGCATGGGATTTATTGAAAGCATATTTGGCAAAATCGATCATCTCATCATAGATCCTGTTCGCCGTTTTCCCGTCGATGCCGTTTTTGATACAGCCGGGGATACCGTCTTCTTCGTTCCCGTATACAAAATTCTGCCGCTCCTTTTCCATCACAGAAGCTTTCTTCTTGGACATGGCCCTGCGCAGGAGGTCGCTGCGCCCCATGGTATACCCGCCCAGATCCCGCACGATCTGCATGACCTGCTCCTGGTATACGATACATCCATAGGTGGATTCCAGGATGGGCCTCAGCTGGGGGCAGTCATAGGTGACCATCTCTGCGTTCTTTTTCCCCCGGATATACTGAGGGATAAAATCCATGGGCCCCGGGCGGTAGAGTGCGACACCCGCTATGATGTCTTCCAGGCTCTGGGGCTTTAACTCTTTCATAAAGTTTTTCATGCCCGCGCTCTCCAACTGGAACACCCCTTCCGTCCTGCCGGAGCCTATGGACGCCAGCACCTGGGGATCGTTGTAGTCGATCGTGTCCATGTCCACACAGACGCCCTTATTTTTTTCCACCAGTTTGACCGTATCCTGGATCACCGTCAAGGTGCGCAGCCCCAGGAAATCCATTTTCAGCAGTCCCAGTTCCTCCAACGTAGTCATCGTAAACTGGGTGGTGATCGATCCGTCAGATGCACGGGAAAGGGGTACATATTCATCTACCTCTTTCTGGCTGATCACCACGCCCGCCGCGTGCATGGACGTATGGCGGGGCAGACCTTCCAGCCGCTTTGCCATATCCACCAGATGATGGATCTCTGGATCCTCCTGGTAGATCTTGGAAAACTCCGGATTGCGTTTCAACGCCTGTTCGATGGTGAGAGGCTTATTCTGTTCCACTGGGATCATCTTCGCCACCGTATCCACCTGGGAATAGGGCATCCCCAGCACACGCCCCACATCCCGGAGGACATTCCTGGCCGCCATGGTCCCGAAGGTCACGATCTGCACCACCCGGTCCTTGCCATATTTCTCCACCACATAGTCGATGACTTCCTGCCGCCGTTCGAAGCAGAAGTCGATGTCGATATCCGGCATGGATACCCGCTCCGGATTTAAGAACCGTTCAAAAAGCAGGCTGTACCGGATCGGATCCAACTGAGTGATCCCCAGTGTATAGGACACCAGGCTCCCCGCCGCCGATCCCCGGCCCGGCCCCACCATGATCTCATGGTCGCGGGCATACCGGATAAAATCCCACACGATCAGAAAATAATCCACATACCCCATATTGGAGATGGTATCCAGCTCATATCTGAGACGCTCTTTAAGCTCCTCCGTCACCGGATCATACAGACGCTCCATCCCTTCCCGGCACAGCTTATTGAGATATTCCCAGGAGGTATAGCCTTCCGGCACGTCGAACCTGGGCAGTTTCGTCACCCCGAACTCGATCTCCACGTTACAGCGCATGGCGATCTTATGGGTATTCTCCAGGGCTTCCAGGGCATAGGGGAAAAGCTGTGCCATCTCTTCCTGGGATTTCACATAATACTGGCCGCCCTCGTAGCGCATCCTGTCCTCATCTTCCAGCTTCTTCGCCGTCTGGATACAGAGCAGGATATCATGGGCCGTGGCATCCTGGGCATAGGTGTAATGGACGTCGTTCGTCGCCACAAGATCGATCCCTGTCTCCTGGTGGATGCGCATGAGCTGCTGATCTACCAGCTGCTGCTCCGGGATGCCGTGATCTTGCAGTTCCAGAAAATAATTCCCCTCCCCGAAGATCTCCTGATGGCGCAGGGCCGCCGCCTTCGCATCCTCGTACATCCCCCTGGCCAGATAGCGGGGGACCTCCCCCGCCAGACATGCGCTCAGGGCGATCAGCCCCTCGTGATACTTTTCCAACAGCTCCATGTCCACCCGGGGCTTGTAATAAAAACCCTCCACAAATCCCCTGGATACGATCTTCATCAGGTTACTGTATCCCTTATTGTTTTCCGCCAACAGCACCAGATGATAATATTTGTCCTCCTGATCCCCCACATCCCGGTCAAACCGGGACCCGGGAGCCACATAGACTTCACATCCCAGGATCGGACGGATGCCCGCTGCCTTGGCCGCTTTATAAAAGTCAATGCACCCATACATTGCGCCGTGATCTGTGATCGCCGCGCTGTCCATCCCCAATTCTTTTACCCTGGAGACATACTCCTCGATCTTATTGGAGCCGTCCAGAAGGCTGTATTCTGTATGCACATGCAGATGTGTAAAATCCATCCCGATCCCCCGCTCTTTTCTATCGCTCTTCCTTTTGTATCCCTCTTATCATGATCCTCCCCGGCTCCTGGAGGATCTTCCCCTCTTTCATCAAATGGCCCACTGCCCGTTTAAAAGCCGCTTTGCTCAGTCCCAGCCGCGCTTTGATCTGCGCCGGCTCGGATCTGTCGTCCAGGGGCAGCATGCCGCCCGACTGCTCCATCACACTATATATCTTCTGGGCATCCTCCTCCAACTGGAGACGCACCTTCTTCCTGGCGCTCACATTTAATTTTCCGTCTTCTTTCACCCTGGTCACCCGAAGATCCAGGACCTCGTTGACCTGGTAGCCGCCCTGGGCCTCGCTCTTCGGGATCAATGCGGAATATCTGTCGTCCACCGCCACGAACACCCCGAAATTCTTGCTCAACTCATAGACCCGTCCCTTTACTGTATCGCCTGTCTGATAGGGAGACTGGGTGCTGAGATAGTGGTAGACTTTCATCGTAGCGCACAGCCTGTGGCTCTTGTCCTCATAGAGGGCCACCAGACATTTATCCCCCTTTTGCACCGGCATGGTCTGCTCCCTGAACGGCAGCAGAAGATCCTTCTCCAGCCCCCAGTCCAGAAACGCCCCGATCCGGCCCGTATCTACCACTTCCAGGACCGCTGTCTGTCCTTTCTCCAGAAAGGGTTCATTGACCGTGGCGATCAGCCTGTCCTTGGAATCCCGATAGATAAATACCGTCAGTCCATCCCCCTCCCGGGTATCCTCCGGCACCTGCCTGCCCGGAAGGAGTACTTTCTCCTCCGGATGCTCCTGCATCCCATCCGCTAGGTAAACTCCAAAGTCCACTCTCTGTACGACTGTCAGCTTCTGTTTTTCTCCTAATACGATCATAACTCTCCATCCTCTCCACTGTTGCGCTCTTTCAAAAAGAAAAGGCTGCTGCAGATCCTGCAACAGCCTTCGGTGAGCTGGGCTACAAGGATTCGAACCTTGAAATGACGGAGTCAGAGTCCGTTGCCTTACCATTTGGCGATAGCCCAATTTCGTGACAAAAAGAATTATATATCATCTCGTCCGAGAATGCAAGTACTTTTTTGATCTTTTTTAATTTTTTTATCACAGTGATCTAAAACTATGCCGCCCCTGTGCTTTGGATGTCCGGTATCCAGACAAGTGAAAAACAACGCAGATGGTCATGATCTCACTTAGCGAGAGGGCAAAAGGCGGCTCAAAAGACGCGCCCTTCCCATCTCCCGCAAACACAAAGCGCCTATAAAACTGCCTAAAACAAAGGATCTCTATCTATGTTTCCTCTGCATTCCCACCACACATTCTGTGTGTGCTGTCTCAGCAAACTGATCCAAACAAACACATTTCTCCACCACATACCCTCTCTCCTGCATCACCACAATATCCCTGGCAAGGCTGACTGGTTTACAAGAGATATAGATGATCTTCTCTACTCCAAGATCCAATATCTTAGGCAGCGCCTTCGGGTGTATGCCATCGCGGGGCGGGTCTAATATGATGATATCAGGTTTTTCACTGATCTCATCAAGCACTTTCAGCACATCTCCCGCCAGGAAACGGCAATTGCGGATACCGTTGAGCGCAGCATTCTCCCTGGCTGCTCCCACAGCCTCCTCCACGATCTCCACCCCGATCACTTCTTTTGCCACAGCGGCCACCGCCTGCGCGATCGTGCCTGTCCCACTGTAGAGGTCATACACAGTCATATCGCGGGCATCCCCCAGATACTCCCTCACCAGGCTGTAAAGTACCTCCGCCGCCTTTGGATTGGGCTGGAAGAAAGAAAAAGGCGTGATCTTAAAAGACAATCCCAGCAGCCGCTCATAGATATGTTCCCGTCCATAGAGAAGCTCCACGCCATCGCTCTGCACTACATCCGAGAGGGAATCATTTAAGATGTGGAGGACTCCTGTGATCTTCCCTTCCAGCGGCAATGCCAACAGCCGTTCTGTCCAAGGGGACAGGTCATGCTGCTCCAGGGTCGTAGTCACCAAGTTGACTGATATCTCTCCTGTAGCACTGCCCCGGCGGATCATCAGATGGCGCAGATATCCCTCCCGTCTCATCTTATGGTAATAGCCTATCTCCTTCTCTGTAAAATACTCCAGCGTACAGTTCAGGATATCCGTCACATCCTTATGGACCAATCTACAATCCCCTGCAGTGAGGATATCATGCCAGCTTCCCTTACGGTGCAGTCCCAAGGTGAGCGGCCCATCTTTTTCCGCATCCCCGAAGGAAAATTCCATCTTGCCGCGGTATCCAAACTCTTCCGGGCTCCTGCGGATACCCTGGAACTCATATCCCCCCTGGATCACAGCATCCAGCACCTCTTTGACTTGAGCCTCTTTCATCTCCAACTGCGCCTCGTAAGTCATCGTCTGGTACAGGCAGCCCCCACACGCAGGAAAAATACTGCACGCAGGCGGCCGCTGCTCAAGGGGGGACGGCTCCAGGACTTCAAGGAGCTGTCCCTCCGCTTTTCCTTTTCGCTTTTTTTTCACATAAAAGCGCACCTTCTGACCAGGGATCACATTTTTCACTGTCACATATACATCCTCTATCTTGACAAGGCCCTTGTTGGGAAAAAGCACTTTCTCCACAATGCCTTCATATGTCTCTCCTTTTTTCATATCCACCCCTCCCGATATATCCTGATACAGCAAATGGACAGAGTCTCTAAGAACTCTGCCCATTGCCGTCCACTGCATTTATCCGTTGCTCTATTCTTCCTCATCTTCGAAGTAATCATCAAAGTCATCGTCAAAATCTTCTTCAAAATCTTCCAGATAATCCGGCGTGAAAAAGCGGTACACACCATAGGCGATCCCTGCGACTGCTGCTACCGCCCCTATGATAGCAAGGATCCAAAGGACTGTATTTCTCGTTTTCTCTTCTTCCTTCTTCTTCAGTGCAGTTACTAGATCATCAATTTTATTCATAGTCACGACCTTCCTCTCTCCTTTACTGTCCTAGTACAGCATTGCATAAACAACGGTGGATATGGCACCTGACATTTATGACGGGACCGCATCGCTGTCGATCGGCCACGTCACCGCATTGCCTTCCTAAAAATAACAGGCGTATCATCCACTATTATCTACGCAATGCTGTACTCTCCTGGAACATCATCATTACTGGTAGGGTATATTATACCACCTTATATAGGATTTTACCACGTTTTTCTTTATTAAATTTTTGTCTGGTCCATATTATACTTTTTTTAGTTTTGCAAAACCTGCAAACATCTTCTTAATGCCTACTTTTTCAAAATCCACAGTCACCTCATAGTCCTTGCCGCCGCCCACGATCTCCTTCACCGTCCCTATACCGAACTTCCTGTGCTGTACCCGGTCGCCGGCCTGATAATCCAACGGCTGGCCAGTGTTCACTTTAAACGGCTCCGGCTGCTGGAAGATCTTTGCACGAAGATCCCGTTTGAGCTTATCATAGCTGGATCTGGCCGGCGACGGCTCTGCCTGGCTTTTTGCCCGGTCTTTGCCCAGCTCCACCAGTTCCCTGGGGATCTCCCGCACGAAACGGGATACTTTATTATATTGTGTCTCCCCCCGGATCATCCGTTGCTGTGCGCAGGTCAATGTGAGATCCTTCATCGCCCGCGTGATCCCCACGTAGCACAGACGCCGTTCTTCCTCCAGTTCATCAGGATCGTCGGACATGATCGTCATATAGCTGGGGAAGATACCGT
Source organism: uncultured Lachnospiraceae bacterium (assembly GCA_947652925.1). GTDB lineage: Bacteria > Bacillota > Clostridia > Lachnospirales > Lachnospiraceae > MGBC164599. The sequence continues at coordinate 69,674 of CANTEW010000004.1, read as the reverse complement.
CTTCCATACCCGCCAGATAGACCTGGGGGAATTCCAGCCCTTTTGCACTGTGCAGGGTCATCAGGAGTACCCGGTCCTGCTCATCATCCACCGCGTCGATCTCAGCCACCAGCGCCACTTCCTCCAGGAACTCGCTCAGCTGGGGATGTTCTGTCACCTCGTCATAGGCAGCCGCCTTAGAGATCAATTCATCAATATTTTCTATACGCCCTTTTGCCTCATCCGTCCCTTCTGCCTCCAGTTCACTCACATAGCCCGTCTGCTCAATGATCTCTTTTAAGATCTGGGAGACAGACAGATACCCCACCTGGCTGCGCAGAGTCTGGATAAACGTGACGAAAGGCTGTACTTTTACAGCGCCCCTGCCCAGCCCAGGGATCTCCTCCGCCATTTTCAGAGCCTCATAGAAGGTGATGCCCTGTTCCGCCGCGTATGTCTGCACACGCCCGATGGTGGTCGCCCCGATCCCCCGTTTCGGCACGTTGATGATCCGGCTCACGGCCAGGTCGTCCCGGGCATTGTCCACCGTCTTCAGATAGGACAGAAGGTCTTTGATCTCTTTCCTTGCGTAAAAGTTTACACCCCCCACTAACTTATAAGGGATATTCCCCATCAGCAGTTTTTCCTCAAAAAGCCGGGACTGGGCATTTGTCCTGTACAAAATGGCGCAGTCACTGTACTTGCAGGTCCCGTTGCCCACCTTTCTGGAGATATTGCCCACGATATACTCCGCCTCCTCGAATCCGGTCAGGAATTTCCGGAAATGGACAGGCTCCCCTTTCTCATTCTCTGTCCAGAGGGTCTTGCTCTTCCTGCCCCTGTTATTGCGGATCACCTCATTTGCAGAATTTAAGATGTTCTGTGTGGAGCGGTAATTCTGTTCCAGACGGATCACCACCGCATCGGGAAAGACCTTCTCGAATCCCAGGATGTTGCCGATATTCGCCCCGCGGAATTTGTAGATAGACTGGTCGTCGTCCCCCACCACACACAGATTCCTGTATTTTTCAGCCAGCAGGCGGATCAGGTGGAACTGAGCCGTATTGGTGTCCTGGTACTCGTCCACCATCAGATAACGGAACCTGTCCTGGTAATATTCCAGCACATCCGGACAGGACTGGAACAATTCCACTGTCTTCATGATCAGATCGTCAAAATCCAGAGCGTTGCTCTTCTTTAACTGCGCCTGGTATTCTATATATACCTGCGCGATCTTTTCTTTCTTAAAGTCCCCTCCATTGATCCGCTCATAAGCTTCCGGCCCGATCAGTTCATCCTTTGCCGCTGATATGGCCGCCATCAGCGCCCTCTCTTTATAGACCTTTGTATCCAGCTGCAGCCTTTTACATATATCCCTGATCATGGACTTCTGGTCGTCACCATCGTAAATGGTAAAATTATCTTCATAACCCAGACGGTCTATAAAACGGCGTAAAAAACGCACGCAGGCAGAGTGGAACGTGCTGACCCATACACCCCCGCTGCCAGGCCCCACGATCTGATCCACCCGCTCCCTCATCTCCCCTGCTGCCTTGTTGGTAAAAGTAATGGCAAGGATATTCCAGGGTTCCACCTGTTTTTCCTCTATCAGATAAGCCACTCTGTGCGTCAGCACACGGGTCTTCCCAGAACCCGCCCCCGCCAGGATCAGCACCGGCCCTTCCGTCTGCAGGACGGCTTCTGTCTGCTTCTCATTCAAACCACAGTATGTATCCATTTTTTTCTCCTGCTTCCCTTATCTACTCTGTCGGAATAAAAACATTTGGATCATTATATCACACAAAGATACATATATCCATCCCCCCAGAGCGTGTTCGAAAACCTCAAATATCCTTAAATTACAGAAAATCTGCAAATAATAGATGCGTACATTCCAAAAACAGCGTTTTATGGAGTCCGGGTGAGATCCGTGATCCCCCGGCGCCTTTGGTACTTTTGACAGCGATGCGGTGGCATCGGATAGAAATTTTAATGACGCGATGGTGCGGGTCCGGCAAAGCATCACTCTGATCTCTGGCCGGATGGAGTATCAGGAAATATGACCCGCATCAGATTTTTTGTGGAGATCTTTAGTATATCATGCTATAATCTATAAAAAAGTAGCAAATGGGTCCAACGATAAGGTCACGATCCCATAGTTGGACCAGACCAATGACTGCAAGGTGGAGAAAATGAACATAGATAACAAAGACATCATAAACAGTATCTTAAAAAGCGTTTTCAAGATCGATCATATCAGACCCGAGGATCTGCCCAATATCCACTTATACATGGATCAGGTGACCACATTCATGGATGCCCAGCTCGCATCCACCAAACGTTATCCCCAGGACAAGATCCTGACCAAGACAATGATCAACAACTACACCAAGAACCATCTGCTCCCGCCGCCGGAAAAGAAGAAGTACAGCAAGGAACATCTATTGCTGTTGATCTTTATCTATTATTTTAAGAATATCTTTTCCATCAGCGATATCCAATCCCTGTTAAAACCTATAACCGACAAATATTTTAAAAATACAGACGGCTGGGATCTGCAGGATATCTATTCAGAAGTCTTCAGTATGGAAAAAGGGCAGATCGAATACCTGCAGAAAGACCTGGTCAAACGCTATAATATAGCCAGCAGGACTTTCCAGCAGGCTCCTGAAGAAGACCAGGGCTATCTGCAGCTGTTTTCTTTTCTCTGCCTGCTCAGTTTTGACGTTTATGTAAAAAAAATGCTTTTGGAAAAGATCATCGACGATATGAGCGGCAGATCCCAACCCACCGACAAAAAACCAGAAAAGAAATAAACGGTAAAAAACCGGGGATCATACGTCCTCGGTTTTTCTTAGATTCGATTCAAACAACCGGTTATAGCCCAGCCAGTCTTTTTTCGCCCCTTTCGACCCAAAAAGTTCTGTCAAGGTCTCCATACGGGCGTCTGTATTATCAGCCAGATTCAATGCAACAGCCTCCGCCAGCGCAGGTTTTTTCGGAGAACCATATTCCAACTCGCCATGATGGGACAATATGCAGTGTTTTAACTCACTCTCCAGCAATGCCGGAAAATCAGGTATCCCCCGGATGATATCATGGATCATCTCTGTCCCGATCACGATATGCCCCAGAAGCTGGCCGTCATCTGTATAGTCATTCAACGGAAAAGGAGCCAGCTCCCTGGTCTTTCCTATATCATGGCAGAGCGCTGCTGTGATCAGAAGATCCCTGTTTAAGATGGGATAGGTCCTGGCATAGTGATCGCACAGATCCGCCACACTGATCGTATGCTCTAAGAGTCCTCCCACAAATCCATGATGTACCGTCTTTGCTGCGGAATGGCCTTTAAAAGCCTGCAAAAATCCCTCGTCCTCTATAAACAATATCTCCAGGAGTTCCCGGAGATACGGATTCTCCACTGAACAGATATGATCCATCAATCTCTCAGCCATCTCATCCACATTATTCTCACTCACAGGCAGATAATCCGATACCTGATATTCTCCTTCTTTCGCCCGGCGCGCCCGCTTCACACTGATCTGGAGCGCCCCTGCAAAACTGTTCACGTCCCCCACGATCGATATATGGTCCAGCACACCAAAATCATCGATCCCCTGGGAATTTGGATCCCAGATCTTCGCATCTATCGTACCCGTCTTATCCTGCAAGATCAGACTCTCGTAAGGTTTCCCATTCTTTGTCACGGCTGACTGTTTCTGTTTACACAGGTAGATCTCACCTACCCGTTCCCCTTCACGCAGCTCATTTATAAATTTCATTTCTCCTCCCTCTCTATTTAACATCCAATGTTACATTTATCTTTGTCTGGCCGTAACCTTCCGCACCCTTACGCACAATGGCTACCTGTACTTTCTGTCCTTTCGCGCATTTTTGCAGCTCTGTGTAGAAACGCTGCATGGTGTGTATATTTTTTTTGTTAAATGCAGTGATCACGTCACCTCTCTGGATACCTGCTTTCATAGCAGGAGACTCCTCCTCTACCTTTTCCACGAAGATCCCCCCGGAGATCTGTGTACTCTGGGCCATCTCTTCTGAGACTTCCTGTCCCCGTATCCCCATATAAGCGATGTCCTTTCCATTGGACAGATTCTCGATCAAAGGTTTTAACTGAGATACAGACAGAGCTTTCACCATAGTACGGGTATCTTCCGGCCCATAGGACATGGCGATGATCCCTATGATACTGCCCGCCGTATCCAGGAGTACACCGCTGCCAGTCCCACTGCCCAAGATATCCGTAGTCAACAGATTGTATTCCATATCTGTGACAGGGACCTTGTTTGATACAGATGTCACATGCCCATAGAGTACAGGATCATTATATCCTGTGGGACAGCCGATGGCGATCACTGATTTTCCCTGTACCAGACTATAAGAATTGCCCAAAGATGCGACTTCTATCTCTGTGAGTGTCTTCTTTTTCATAGATGCCCTCGGGACTCTGACCACAGCCAGCCCCGTTGCCGGATCCCCTTTGATCTGGACTGCCTGCACAGTCGATCCATCCGTAAAGCTCACTTTCACCTCTTCAGCATCCAGGATAGCTGACAGTCCTGTCAATATGAATAACTCACTCTCATTTTCTTCAAAAATGATCCCTTCCGTCTCACCAGAAGAGAGTACTGTATTGTCCAACAGGTCTTCCTCTCCCTGGATACCGGATACATGGACCAGAGCTTTCCTCGGTCCTGCGGAGATCGCAAGGATCTCATTATAGATCTTATCATAGTCATCCAGTGTGATCTTACGGGGGACTTCAACGACCTGGGGGGTAGGAGTATCCGTCTCTCCGGGCACACCCGTCTCTTTCAATTCATCTTTTGGGATCTCCACTTCCCGGCTCTCGGCCTGCCGTCCGCCAGACCGCCGGAGCGCCACAGGGCATACCAGTGAAAAGACGACCGCAGCCACTACACCGAATATGACCGCTCCGCCTATGAGAAAGACAACCCGAAAGAACAGACTCCTCCGGTCGGTCGGCCTGTTTTTGATCGTCTCCTTCATAAAACGGTATCCTTGCGTATCTGAAGTTCCTTTATGATCCCCCATACGAAGATCCTCCTGTTTGTATCAACAGTTTTTTCTGGGAAAAATAGTCCAGCTTCTTATACTTTAACAAAGAGTTATGAACATTTTATGAATAGTCTGTATTTTTTTGCTTTGTGCCTTCACATATCCTTCACTTGAAGATCACACTTTTTACACATTTTTTCGTTATACTTAGAAAGCGTTAAGGATAAACCCTTTTCAAACAAATTCTTTTTCATACGCTGGTGCGCGTCATGCGCACCGGCATTCCTTTCCATTTTCACATCTCCATTGCACTCCACGAGAGAATAGGGTACAATAGGTTACATGGATTATATAGTTTTTGATCTGGAATGGAACCAATGTCCAAACGGACGAGGAGCAGAAGATGCCCAGCTCCCTTTTGAGATCATAGAGATCGGGGCTGTAAAATTAAATAAAGACCGAAAAGTGCTGGCAGAATTCCATCGGATGATCAAGCCAAAAGTATACCGCTGGATCAACAGCAAGACCCGGGAGATCATCCACCTTGACCACAATAGTCTGAAAGATGGGACGCCATTCCCCCAGGCGGCGCGCCAGTTCTTCGAATGGTGCGGGAAAGACCCAAAATTCTGCACCTGGGGCAACCAAGATCTTCTGGAGATGCAGAGAAATCTGAAATACTACGGTCTGGAAGACCTCCTGCCCGGTCCCATGGAATATTATGATGTACAGAAATTATTCAGCCTCTACTACGAAGACGGCAGATCCCGCAAAGCCCTGGAATATGCTGTCGATCATCTGGACCTGGCAAAGACCGAGAATTTCCACCGCGCTCTGTCTGACGCCCATTATACAGCGGCAGTCTTTATGCAGCTGGGGACAGAATGCATAGAGAAGAATTTTTCTATGGACGCATACCAGAACCCGAAAGAAAAAAAGGACGAGATCCACATCTTTTACGATGACCATATAAAATTCATTTCCAGGGAATTTTCCAGTAAAGAAGCCGCTATCGGCGACCGAGAAGTGAGCAGTACCTGCTGCCCCCTGTGCCACAGGCCGACCAAGCGGAAGATACAGTGGTTCTCCGTAAATGCCAGGAGATATTTCAGCGTATCCATGTGCAGAGAACATGGATATGTGAAAGGAAAAGTCCGGATGAAGAAAACAGACGAGGGAAGATTCTATGTAGAAAAAACGACTTCCCTGATAGACGAAAAAGACGCAAAGAAGATCCTTGAAAAAAAAGAACTCCTCTGCGCCAAACGGCGGCTCCACCGCAAGTCACTCCATCAGGGACAAGGATCGCAATAACTGATCTTCATACTGATAGGAGTATCCCATATACTGCCCCCCGCAATAATAGGATGTCTTTATACGCCATGGTCCGACGGCATTCGGTTCCGTGGCTTTCTTTTTCTCCAGATCATTTGTCGAGATACCCTGGGGCAGGAGTACCCATCCGGGGGTATATGAACGCAGCCAGCAGGCATTTTCCAGGCCACTGTAAAACTGCTGCATACAGCCAAAAGGCGCCTGGAATCTCACATCCTCTTCCTTTTCCGGATGCTCCCAGGTGAAATACCCAAAACCATAGTCTAAGAGAGCGGTCGTATCCGGGTATATGACAGGTATCCCGTTGGTCTTCAGATCCACACATACTAAAGTACGGTTATCCCGTTTTGCATAGGTGACTAATGTATTCAATGCCTGGTCTGTAAATCCAGTCTTGCCGCCCCGGCAGTCTGCATAGTACCAATACTCGTCTGAAAGGAGCTTCTGATTGTTTATGAGATAACGTGTCTCTTCTTCCTTATTTGTCTTTGGGATCTCATATGTGGCCGTTCCTGTCACCTTCCGGAATGTGGGGTTCTGATAGGCTTCCCGTGCGATCAGAGCCATATCATAAGCGGTGACATAATGCTCTTCATCATGCAGGCCATGGGGATTGACAAAATGCGTATCTTCACATCCCAGCTCTTCGGCCCTCTCGTTCATCATCTCCACAAACGCCTCCACCGATCCAGCCACATGTTCTGCAAGCCCCATAGCCACCTCGTTAGCCGAGGCCAGCATCAGGCCATACAGGCTCTGCTCTACAGTCAGTTCCTCACCCACATCGATGCCGATGTGACTACTCCCTGGTTCGATACCGTATACAGCATTTTCCGAAAAAGTCACCACATCCGAAAGATCGGCATTTTCGATGGTCAAGAGCGCCGTCATGATCTTGGTGATACTGGCCGGGTATTGTCTCTGATGCATATTTTTTTCATATAGACATACACCGTAATCCACATCCATCAAGACCGCAGATTCTGCCTGCACCTGGGGCCCTTGGGGCCATCCGGGTATCTCATTGGATTCTATGGGGAGGTAGTAGGAAGGCGGATATGGATCCGGTGTCTCCTCCGGCTCGTTTGCGGAGACAGCTGGATCTGGCTCTTGAACGTTCTCTTGCGTGACTCCTTCTTCCTGCGCCCCCTCCTCCACAGCATAGACCGGCCATGGACAGCATGCGCATACGCATACCGCCATCGCCAGCATAGCCAGGGATATCTTAATCTTCTTGTGTACTCTCACCATCTTCTGCATTTTCTCCGTCCTCATCAGTAAGGATACCTTCTTTCCCATCGGAGGAATCCGCTATCGTATCCACCTCTGCATGATCTATGATAAGATCCATGACCCTGGAAAGAGCTATGGTCTCTCTCACGGAAGCTTCCCCGTACTGTTCTATCATCTCGTCCATGGTCATGCCATAGTCTTTCTCCATCTGCTCTTCTGCTTTCTTGCTCTCCTCATCGTCCAGGCTCAGTCCTTCTTTATCCATGATCGCCTGCAGGACCAGATTCTGTTTTAATTTATACTCTGCATACTGCTGGTTCTGTTCATCAAGCTGTTCCTTGGTCATATTCTGAGCTTCCAGGAATTCATCTACTGATTGCCCCATCTGTTCTGCATAAGTATTGATAGACTCTTCATACTCTTCCTTGACCGCTTTAAGATCCTCATCCGGATATTCCTTGACCTCACTGTCTGTGAGCACCTGGTTCCAGGCCGTATTTTTCACCGAGGATTCGGCACTCTGCTCATTGCTCTCTTCCAGATCCTCCCGGACACTCTGTCTGTAAGCATCTATGGTGTCATATTCCGTATTCGCGGCCACCCACTCCTCTGTAAATGCAGGGATCTGTTTGATCGCATTCACACTCACGGTGAACACCACTTCCTGTCCAGCCAGATCCTCGCTGGGATAGTCTTCAGGAAATGTCAGGTTCAATTCCTTCGTCTCGCCCTTTTTTGCCCCTATCAGCCCATCCTCAAATCCCTCGATAAACTGACCGCTGCCGATCGTCAGATCATAATCCTGGGCCGTGCCGCCGTCAAATGCTTCCCCATCTTTCTTTCCAACATAATCGATGTTCGCGATATCGCCTTCTTCCACCTGCTTTTCCGGCTCATCTACTTCTTCCGGCAATGTTTGCAATATGTTGTTTATCTGAAGATCGATATCATCCTCTGTCACATCCTGGACAGTCTTTTCCACTGTGATGCCCTTGTACTCGCCCAGCTCTACATGGGCTTCCATCTCTTTTTGGGATACGGATACCAGCCGCACGCCGGAAGACGCCTCTGTCTTGCCCTTCCCAGACTGATCTTCTGCCCCGCCGCATCCTGCCGCGGTACAAGCCACACACACAGATAACAGTAACACACATAATTTTCTCTTCATGATAAATGCTCTCCTCTATATTATGACATCTCCGGCACCGGTGTAGGCCTGGCCGGATCGAACACCTTCTCTGCATCAAACAGATCGCTCAAAAGTTCCGGGTTGTAGTACATCCTGTACCCATCCAGATTTCGGCGCCCCATGCGGAGATAACCTGGTGTGATCTGCACCCAGTACTGACTGGAATCCACATTGCAGTAATAATCAAATCCCTGTGCTTTCAGGTAGTCAAACTTTTCCCCAGAGTAACCTTCCGCTCCGGACAGATCCGCCCCGAAGGCAAAGATGATCTTATCAGATCCGCCCACGATGGGCGCCACATAAGTCAGCCACTTTTCTGTATCGGTCTTCAGACGCTCCAGGGAACTCTCTCCCACGTTGATATGTCCCCATGTATGGCTGGCAAATGCCCAGCCGTTTTCTTTCATGGCGTTGGCCGTCTCTGTGGCTCGGGCCACTTCCGCCTCGTGATCAAAATCCGGATGTGTGTCCAGATATACCTGCTGCAGCTCGTCCAATTCCTGGCGTGTCTCATACACGCCGTCGGTCCTGTACCCTAAGACCCCTTCATACCCGGTCAGGGCTATGATCCCTTTCGCTCCCCGGTACGAAAAATCCGGATGCTCTTCCACGAACGCATCGATCAGGGGCACCATATCATAGTCCCCCACTGACACACTCCCATCTGCTCCCACATATTCCGCCTTCACCTGTCCGTCCTCATCCACCACAAGGCGGCTGGCCATCCCGTCGCCGTCCATATAGTGATAATAACTCACATCATCCTGAGACAGCACGAAAGGCTGTTTCCCCGGCGGCAGCAAGATCTCTTTGGGGACCATATTGCCGTTCTCATCTTTTACGGCCAGATCCTCCAGTGACACCATCACAAATCCTCTCTCATACATGGACTGGGTGATCGCATTGAACTCGTCGATCGTGGTCATGACCTGGTCATATCCGGCGGAATCACTATCCCCATCAAAAGCCAATGCAGTGTCTTTGATCAACGTATGATAAAACACATGGGTCACCTGCTCCGGTGTCCATGGGACACAGGAATCCCGGATCTCCTCCATCTGCCCGATCGCCTGGGCATATCCCGGCTCCTCCGGCTGTCCCTGCAGCAGAGCGATGGCATTGTCATAGTCATACATGGCCGCCAGTCTCTGCGCCTGCTGTAAGATCCCATCCTTCTCTTCTTTATCCCGATCATCTGCCCGATCCCCGGATACAGATACATCACTGGTGTCCTCTGCCACAGCTTTTCCCGAAGACTCTCCGCTGTCCCGGGGTCTGCTCTTAAACGCGATCCCGGTATTGGAAGATGTGGTACTCTCCTCCGGTACCGTCCCGGAAGTGGCCAGATCCTCAGAAAATGGCATGATATGCTGACAGCCGCCAAATGCTGTGCCGGCAAGACCCAGGCACAGCACGGTAGCTGCGATCGACCATCCTTTCTTCATCTTTATGTTCTCCCCTTTTCCCCTATTTCATCCATTGACCATCAACCCATTGGCGGTACAGGCACAGGACGTGTCTTATCAAAAACAGCCGCGGCGTCGAACAGATCCGCCAGCAGCTCCGGATGGTAATACATCCTGTATCCATCCAGATTCCTGCGCCCCATCCGCAGATATGTATCCCTGAGCTGTACCCAATATTGGCTTGAATCTACATTACAATAATAATCAAATCCCTGGCTCTTCAGATAGTCAAATTTTTCTCCCGAATAATCCTCCGGACCACAGATATCCGAACCGAAAGCAAAGATGATAGTATCCACCGGTTCCACGATGGGCTTGACATAGTCCAGCCACTTCTGGGTATCCGTCTGCAGATCCTCCAATGACCGTTCCCCTACGTTAATATGTCCCCATGTATGGCTGGCAAACTCCCATCCATCCTCCCGCATGGCCTGGGCAACCTTTTTTGCCTCCTCCACTTGTTCCTCATAGTCAAAATCCGGATTGTCCTGGAGATATCTGACCTGGTTCTCATCCAGATCCTCCCGGGTCTTATAGACTCCGTCCGTATAATAGCCCAGCACACCGTTATATCCGGTCAGGGCTATGATGCCTTTCGCCCCCCGGTATGAAAAATCCGGATGCTGCTCTACGAACCGGTCGATCAGCGGGACCATATCATAATCTCCGATCTCCACCGTCCCATCTCCATTTACATATTCGTTCTTGATATCCCCATTTTGATCCACCACCAATTTCCGCGCACAGCCATCCCCATCCATATAATGGTAATAACTCACATCATCCTGGGAAAGCACAAAAGGCTGTTTTCCCGGCGGCAGTAAGATCTCTCCCCTTTGCATATTATGGTAACCTGCTCCATCCACAGACACAGTCGCCATGTCTTTGAGGCTGACCATGACAAACCCTTTGTCATACATAGACTGGGTGATCGCATTGAACTCGTCGATCGTGGTCATGACCTGGTTATATCCGGCTGCTTTGCTGTCTCCGTCAAAAGCTCTGGACGGGTCAGCGATCAATGTATGGTAAAATACATGGGTCACTTCCTCGATCGGCCAGGATACACAGGAGTCCTTCGTCTCCTGATACTGGCTCACCTTCTGCTGCATCTGGCTGTTCCCCTGGTAATCCTTTTGCCCCTGCAGCAGAGCGACCGCTCCATCATAATCGTACATAGCTGCCAGCCTGTCCGCCTGTTCCAATATCTTTGGCGCCTCTGCTTCTTTTTTCCCGGATGCCTCTTCTACATGTGCAGACGCCTCTTTATGGACCGGCTGCGATGCTCTGCCTTTCTTATGTATCCCAAACCCTCCTGTGACCGGGTATAGTCCCGCAGCCACGATCACGACAACTGTCGCTGCGACGGCTCCGCCTATGATGCGCCTGTTCCTGCGCACCTGTGCTTCACGGCGTTCCCTCTGGATGGCTACCTTGCGCCTTCTTTGCTCATCATAGCTGATAGGCTGCTCATTTTGATCCATCCAATTTATCTCCTTCATATCCTTTGTTCATGGTATGCCAAAGTATGCCCGGACATTCATGAAAGCCATAAAAACGGCCTGCCGGCACACCTGTTTATATACTTGGATCTTTCTGTACACTCTTATTATAGCATAGATCCGAACATTTTCAACTTTCTATTTGCCTTTTATAGAAAAGAATGCTAAAATGGACAAGGATATCCGGGTAAAAAGGAGGAGAAATATGAAACTTTGGATGGTACTGCTGATCATTCTGGTCATTCTGGTGATCGTGCTGGCTGTCCTTTATTTTCTTGGCAAAAAGGCCCAGAAAAAGCAGGAAGCACAGCAAGCACAGATAGAAGCTGCCAAGCAGACGATCTCGATGCTGATCATTGATAAAAAAAGGATGCCTTTAAAGGAAACCGGTCTTCCCCAGATGGTGATCGACCAGACCCCTAAGATGATGCGCAGGATGAAACTGCCCGTAGTCAAGGCAAAAGTAGGACCCAGGATCACGACCCTGATCAGTGACGAGAAGATCTTCGAACTGATCCCTGTGAAGAAAGAAGTCAAAGCTGAGGTCAGCGGGATCTATATCGTAGGCGTCAAAGGTGTGCGGGGACCGTTGGAGACACCCGCCAAGAAAAAAGGATTTCTATCCAGATCCCGCGGATCCAAATAAAAAACCGCCCAACAGCCTGCAGTACCGCACGGCTGTTGGGCGGTCTGAGATTTTAAAGAAAGGAGCCTCGATCATGATATTTGAGAGCCATGCACATTACGATGATGGAGCTTTTGACCCGGACCGTGACGAGCTTTTAGATTCTCTGCCAGATCATGGTATCGAAACTGTAGTGAACGTATGCGCCTCTATCGACAGTCTGGATGACACGGCCCGTCTGATGGAGAGATACCCTTTTATATATGGAGCCGTCGGCATACACCCCGATGAAGTGGGCGGTATGGACGACCAGATCTTAGAAAAGATCCAAAGGCTCTCCCGCCACGAAAAAGCTGTCGCCATCGGAGAGATCGGACTGGACTATCATTGGGACACAGAAAGCCATGATACACAAAAAAAATGGTTCTGCGCCCAGATGGAGATCGCCCGCCAGGAGAAGAAACCCTTCATCATACACAGCAGGGACGCAGCGGCAGATACCCTGGACACCATGAAGGGACTCCGGGCAGGAGAGATGTCTGGAGGGATCATCCACTGTTTTTCTTACTCTGTGGAGATCGCCAGGGAATACCTGGATATGGGCCTTCTCTTAGGCATCGGCGGGGTCCTCACATTCCCCAATGCAAAAAAACTAAAAGAAGTCGCTTCTTATGCCCCTTTAGAGCAGATCGTCCTGGAGACAGACAGTCCCTATCTCTCCCCAGTCCCCAACAGAGGAAAACGCAATTCTTCCCTGAACCTGCCCTATATCGCCAAAGAACTCGCCAATATAAAGGGCATCCCCTATGACCAGGTCATAGACGTCACAACTTCCAATGCAAAAAGGCTATTCGGCCTGCAATGATCCTGTATCCATCCCTTCTTGCGTCCCTGCGCCGGACATCACCTGTATCAGAGTATCCAACGTCCCATCCGCAGCATTTGCAGCCTGTATCTCTCCTGGATATAAGATACTCCCGTCGGGACCCGTGAGAGTCGTATCCGGATTAAATGTATAGTCCAAAAGGTTGGTATCGCCAGACGGCTGGACCTGGATACCCATGATATAGTTGAACAGATCCTGGAGCGAAGCCAGGCTCATCGTCGCATAGGGATCCACAGCCAAGACACCATGTCCCTGGGCAAGAGCGTCTGTATAAGCGGACAAAGGATATACATTACATATATTAAGGTTTTCTGAATAATGCATGACCACGGGCGTGAGTTCATTCGATACGACCTTCACCGTACTCTGATCGCCAGTGACTGTCTTTTCCAGCGTAAATCCAGCCAATCCTCCCAATAACTCCGGTGCCGTCTGCGCACCAGAAACAAGATTCCCCAGAGAATAATATACCAACATCTCATTTCCATCCATATCCGTGAGCAGCTGGCATGGCTGCAGTACCTGCGGATGGGAGCCGATGACGACTTTTACCCCCTGCTGCAGCAAAAATTGCGTCCACTGGTCCTGATATACATTAGGTACAGCATTGTCCACCGTCCCCCAGTGGGCCAGAAAAATGATACAATCGCTGACTCCTTTTGCCTGGGCGATGGCGTTCGCCACTTTTTCTTTTTCCAGATAATCCACCATAAACGGGGCATCATTCTTTATCGAATCAGTGTTAGAGCCAAATGAATGATCGAGGAGCGCGATCTTGATACCATTTACCTCTACCACACGGACGCCGGCGGCATCCTCCTGGGTACCATGGAGACCCAGCACTGTGATCTGTGGGTGTGTAGACTGCCAGAACCCCAGAGTATTGTTGATGTACTCCGAACCAAAATCATCGGCATGTTCAGTGGCACTGGCGATGATATCAAAGCCGGCATTGACCAGTGCATTGGCTACCTCTACAGGAGTGGAATACACAGGACCGCCGCTGACAAGAGCATGATCCGTGGTAAATGGAGACTCCTGGGTAACGATAGACAAGTCAGCCTGTCCGATCTGGTCTTTTACAAGGCTGTATATCTGATCATAATTCCAGGTCTCTCCATTTGCTTGTCCAGCAGCCAGGATGTTATCATCAAATATATTATTGCCTGCAGCTATGATACGGACAGAAGAGGTGGAAGTCTCCAGCACTTCCTCTTTCCCTTCTTCCTGGCTGGAGACAGAAGCAGCCTTTTTTTCCGCCGATACAAAAGCCTTGTCTACCTGCGTGATGATCAGACAGAGGACGGCCAGCGTCACGATAGAGAGGGCCAGACTGATCTTCGCCCTGTTCTCTTCTATGATCTCTAATGGTATATTATTCCGTTTCATATAGATCTCTTCCTTTCTTAAAAACATATCTCCAACATTATATCAGATACTGGACAAAGAAGATAGTCGAAGATCGTCCATGACCGTCCAATGATACTCTGCATGTCTCCAGATATCACCCATGCCGCCTGTACACCCACTCTGCGGGATATATGCCCCTTATCCGGGTGCCGTAGCCTGCTACGCCACCCTCATCCGGAACATAAGATCTTTCACAACCCCAAATGTTTTCTGAGTACGGGGAATTGTACAGGCCCGATCTTCAGGACCCTTTCATGGAATCGGCGGATATCGAACTTCTCCCCCTCCTTCTCCTGCATCTCCTGCCGGAGCTGCTTAAAGTTCAGGGACCCCAGATAATAGCGCAGATAATTTGCCGGAGCCTCCACCACAGACTGGAAGATCTCCTCTATGATCTTCTCATCTGTGATCCCAAAGGGTCTTAAATACTGTGCCGCATTGGAGAGTGTCCATCCATAATAATGCACGCCCACATCCAGCAGGGAATAGATACACAGATTGACAGAACGATTCAGCCAGAGCAGCCGGGTCAGATCCGCATCCACCGGCGCATATCTATAACCGTACGGCTCAATGTAAGTGGCCCATCCTTCGATATACCCTCCAAAGCCCATGATACTGCGGATCGCATGGGGATCGCTCTTTTGGAAATATAGAGATTGATATAAATGCCCAGGGAACCCTTCATGGGCGAGCGTGGCAAAAAGTTCCAGATCTGAAGCCTGGCTGGCCTTGTTGATGTAGATCGTATTCGGGGACAGAGTATCTTTAGGCGGGTTCAGATAAAAAGCAGGGCTTAAAAAAGCAGACAGGGAAGGATGTACATACTTTACCTGATAGCTGGTCTCCGCGAGAGCCGGAAAATGTTGGGTATACGCTTTTTCCAGCGTCTGCAGCGCCGCCTGTGGAGAGTCCAGTTCAAAATCATTGTGGTAAACGGAAGTGATCAGAGAAGGATCTTTTTTCAGCAGATCCCCCAATTCACGATAATCTGCCATGAGCTGATCATACAGCTGTTTTTCGATCGCACCCACTGTCGTATAGACACCCACGTCACTCCGGAGGAGATATTGATAATAGGAACGCCCATTTTCGTAATGGCGCAGCCCGTTCTCATTTTGTCCTGCACCTCTCATGGCCTCCAATCCCTGGATGAGCATCTCGTAGGCAGGGATCACGTGTTTCTCCATCATCTGCTGATGGGCTGTCTGAAAGTTCTGTATTTCTTCTAATGAAAGTTTTTCCTTATCCCGAGAGAACTCTTCTAATTTGTCCCGAAAGACCTCCGATAGGAAATTATTGTGAGGATCAGCGATAAATTCCCGGCATTGGGATATAATACCTTCCAGAGAACGTTCTCCCATAAACAACCCCTGCTGGACTTTGGCCTTCTCAAATTCCAGGATATCTTTAAAGTAAGGATCGATGGTCCCCAGAAGCCTCAGATAATCAGCGATATCCTGCCTGTCATAAAACGTATATTCTGCTAGGAGGACAGGGAGCTGCGCCTGGATACCTAACGTCTCCCCCAGAGGTTCATCCAGATAATAGAATTTTCTCGACGTCCTTTCTGTGGTGAAATAGAGGAGCAGCATGTCGAGGGTCACTTGATTTTCTGAAGAGAGTTTTTTGTATTCAAATTTTTTGAGTGTATTTATACATTCCTCCATCTTCTCGTACTGTCCCGCATCCGGAGCCGCAGACATGGCCCCCAGGGAGATGGCATAGTCTGTGATCCCGTATTCTTCTGGATGCGCCAGAGTGTAGTGCAGATTCAGAGTGTTGGCAGCTACTTCTCCCAGGAACAGATCATCTGCAAACTTTACAAAACGGCCGTTTTCTGTAAATGCCCAATGCTTTTGACCATAACCTGCCAATACCCCCAGTGCGAGTACCAGACACAATCCCAGGGCAATGGCGATGAACTTGAGGGTTTTCTTTTTTTTCATAAGATCCTCTCATTTGGATATTACAAGCTTTCTATATCTTATTGGCAAAAACATATATCTATGTCATGTAAAGGAGTACGTTATATGAAGAAAAAATATGATCTGGTGATCCTTGGATCCGGTCCTGCCGGCATCACGGCAGGGATCTATGCCATGCGTGCAAAGCTCAACACATTGCTCCTGGAAAAAGGATATGTGACTGGAGGACAGGTACTCAACACATTCGAAGTGGATAACTATCCAGGTATGCCCCTGATCTCGGGGATAGGATTGGGGGAAGCCTTTGAAAAACATGCCAGAGAGACAGGACTGCCTATCGAACAGGGGGAAGCCACAGGGATCACTTCCGCAGATGGCGGTTTTCGTATTGAGACAGAGCAGGACACCTATCAGACACACACTGTGATCATCGCCACAGGAGCCCGCCATCGGCTGCTGAACATCCCGGGAGAAAAAGAGCTCATTGGGAGAGGTGTCTCTTACTGTGCCACCTGCGATGGCGCTTTCTTCAAAGATGGGATCACAGCCGTCGTGGGCGGCGGGGATGTGGCCGTAGAAGACGCCATATTCCTGTCCCGGATCTGCAAAAAAGTCTATCTGATACACAGGAGGGATAAACTCCGAGCGGCTAAGATCTTACAGTACAGGCTGATGCAGCTGGAAAATGTGGAGATATGCTGGGACCATGAAGTGAAAGAGATCGTGGGCGACCGGCAAGTCACAGGGATCGAGATATATGATAAGCAAAAAAACAGCCGCAGCCGCCTGGACGTAGACGGGATATTCATAGCGGTAGGTATCCTCCCTAACAACCAGGGACTGGAACAGATCGCCGCTGTAGACCGGGCAGGCTATTACATCGCCGGGGAAGACTGCAAGACCAGTACCCCCGGAGTCTTCGCCGCTGGAGATATCCGCACTAAAACACTCCGCCAGATCATAACAGCGGCTGCAGATGGAGCCAATGCAGTGGCATCTGTGTTGGAATATGTGGAAAAACTGTGACTGCCGCAATATCTGGCAGATATCCACAGATATTGTCAAAGGGTGTAGAAATACCCCCTTTCCATCCAAAAAGTTATCCACATTTTAACAGTCCCCAGCCCCCTAAAAATAGAGTTATACACCAAGTTATCCACATTATCCACGATCATCCCCCCAATTTAGCCATGTGTTATCCCATATTTATGCTGTATCTGGTGTAAAAACAGCTGGTTTTAGGCACACAGAGTAAAACTTTTTGGAAAACTGTGGATAAATACCTGCGGATGATCCAGTGTAGTGACCCAGTAGTTTTTTGCAACATGAGTTTTTCCTAGAGCGTGTTTGACTTTGCCTGGTCTGGCACCAGTGCTAGGCAAAATTTTGACAGCGATGCGGTGGCATCGGTTAGAAATTTTAACAACGCAATGGTGCGGAGCAGACGGAGTCAGACTATGATTTCTGGCCGGATGGAGTACTAGACCATTTGTTGAATGTCTTTCAGATAGGCAAACTGTCCTTCACACAAAGCGCCCCATACCCCACCTGCGGATTGGGATACGCGTCAAACCCTGGCAGCGGCCTCGCCCCACGTCTGAGATACGCTTTGACCTTCTCCCCATACAAATAAGGATCATTTCCCCTCACGATCCCCCATTCCATCAAAAGAGCCGCCCCTCCCGTAACAAAAGGTGTCGCAAAAGATGTCCCCGTAACAGTCGTATACCCACCCCCTACCTGAGTCGTCCTGATATTGACACCCGGCGCCACCAGATCTGGCTTCACCCTGTTTGCCGCATCTTTAAAACCCCTTCCTGAGAATTCTGCATACGCCTGTATCCTGGAATTATATGCCCCCACGCTGATCACGCGGGATGCCGCCGAGGGTATCGTAAGAGTAGCCTCTGGTGTCTGAAAATAAAATCTCGTTCCGGGATTGAGTACACCTCCGCCTGGCAGCCACAGATCATACCCTCCTTCCACTATCGTCCGGGGATCCAGCGTGATCGTCCAGATCCCCGCATCCACGTAACTCCCTCGAGAGATAAAGTCAAAATAGATCTCCTGGGAAGTACTATAAGGGGACGGCTTCCCATAATAGATCAAAAGCTCAGTCTCCCCCAGCCGATAACGCTGCGGACCAAGCTCTTCATATAAAGGTCCCACTGTACTGCCATTTGGATGGGTTAGATAAATATTTATCTGATCAGCATAGTTTTTCCATAACTGGATATTCAAAGACGGCTCATACTCCCCTATAGACACTTCTACCAACCTGGAACGCCCCATTTCCAGCTGTCCGGAAGTATGCAGGCCATCTGCCCCGTTATTTCCCATACCCACACAGATAGAATTTTTCCCCAAGTTAGCCACACTGTTGAGATATGTCTCCAGTAAAGTATCCCCCCTGTGTGAACCATAATTATTTCCAAAACTCAGGTTCAAAGCCAATGGCATCCCCATAGACACAGCCTGACGGATCACGTAATCTACACCCTGGATAAGCTCTGTCGTCCTGGGAAATGAATCTTTTCTGGGGTCACCCAATTTTACTACCAGAAGAGAACTCTCCGCCGCCACACCTCGATAGATCCCATCCGAGGTCCTGCCGTTTCCTGCTGCGATCCCCGCGACTGCCGTTCCGTGGCCGCTACTGTCTCTGCTGGGCACGATCTTGTAGGCTTCCTGCTGCGTTGACGCTTTCAATGCCTGATCTATCTGCCCAGACACATATTCGCTGCCCAGAGCATAGCCTTGGGGGGGATCCCCCTCCACACTCTGATCCCAGAGGCGCAGGATGCGCGTCGTACCATCCTCCTTGATAAAATCCGGATGACGATAATCAATACCTGAATCTACGATCCCCACAAGGACCCCCTGTCCATCCAGCTCCCATGGCGGGATCTGGACCGGAGTGATACAAGAGGCTGCCCTTGCCTGATTTACGGCAAAGGACAGCCTCTTTGGTTTTTCTACATATTCAATAAACGGCAGATCGATGAATGCATCCAGAAGATCCTGCGGAACAGTAGCGACTGCATATCCATTGAGCAACGGAACGACTGTTACCCTTTCCATATCTAAAGTTGAAAGATCGCCTGAATACTTTATTATCACATCCCACATGCGGGTCTGCGGCTCATAACCCACATCCAATTCCAGGGATCTCTCCCTCTCTTCAGCCGTAGCATCCACGGCCAGATTCAACAGATCATCAGTTTTCTGATTTTCTATGACGGACACCCCTTTTCTTTATAGCGAGTACTCTCAGAAAGTCTTTGTACCCAGATCCCTGCGCAGATTTTTTTCAGATATGCACAAATTTATAAGGCGTACACAGTGTGTACGTCGATCAAATTTAGGGCGGCTGGCGGAAGATCGGCCTGAAAGATGGGTGCAGGGGACTTTCCGGGAGTACTCTATAGCATATGTTCAGTATATGCTCTGCGATGGATAAAATTCACGGATCGAACACCGCCACCCGGTGAAAAGGCATCCCATACGCATTGAGTATCTCTCCCTCTCTTTTATGGCAGGTAAAGAGCAAGATCTGCTCCTTATGCTGGATCAGCCACTGCAGAGTCTCCATCAGCCGTTCTTCATCATACATGGCAAAAACATCATCCAGTACCACTGGCATAGGTTCCTGGCCGCACAGGACATCCCCCACTGCCATGCGCAGGGCAAAATACACCTGTTCCATCGTGCCCCTGCTCAATTGCTCCACCGGGATATATCGCTCCCGCGTACTGACACCCATCTGCAGATCCTTATCGATCACCACCCGATGATACTTCCCCCCGGTAAGTTCCGCCAATATTTCTGAAGTCCGGTCACGGATCTGGCCCCCAATCTCATTCTGCAAACGTTTCGTGATCACTCCTATCGCATCCATCGCCATCTCGATCCCTTCGATCTCTTCTTCGATGGGATCCTTTCCACGCAAGACATTCCCGCTCACTTCCTGGCCATGATCGTGCAATCTCTGGAGCAATGCCTCCTGGCTCAGCCGTTTTTCCTTAAGATCCTCCTGCTGGGTATGTACCCGTCCTTTCACCCGATCAGTCTGGCGTGTCAGTGCCTCCCGGTCACCCTGCAAGCCGCCCTGGATCGCCGATATCTTTTTCTTCATCTTCCTGCGGTTGAGGCAATAGACACCTAGGAGCAATATACCCGCAGGCAAAACCCCTGTTTTATATATCCCTGGCAATAAAACAACAGCCAAGATCAGAAACACAGCCAGGATTGCTGATAAAATATCCAGCCTCCTCCGTTTGGATACTTGTTCTTTTATTTTTTCCAGCACGCTGGGATCTTTCAGCAAAGCCTCCTTTTGCCGTTCCAGCTGCGCAAGCTGATGTTCCCCCACCTGGAGCCTCTTCTCCAATTCTTTTATCTCTTCCCTCAAATAGAGTACTTTGGAAGTTGTTTCGTTTTTTTTCGAATCTTCACGCGACCGTTTGAGCTTTAACTCACCCTGAAAAGCTTTTTTCTGACTCTTTAAGATCTGTATAGCCTTCTCCAGATCCAGATCACTATCTCCGGTCCCCTGATAATTTGCCATGTAATTCTTAAGCTCCAAGGCAAGATCTTGATCTGTGACACCCTTCGTCTGTCCGACAGATATGGTATTGTCATAAACGATCTCACTTATATTTCCCAGGAGCATAGAGAGATCCCCATGCTTCACTGACAATCTCTCCCCGTCCGTCACACAGAAAAGTTCCGCACGCACATTATCTTTTTGAAAATTCCTGTCGAGGTAAAATTCCTTTCCTCCACTCATAAAACGCATAGAACCCGCATAATAATGCCCGTATTCCCATGGTTCATAGCGACTGTAGACATCTTTTGCCGCCGCCCGCCCACGAGAACGACGGATACCGAACAACATGCATTTTAAAAACGTGTGGAGCGTGGTCTTACCGCTCTCATTCGCTCCATATATGAGATTCAGCCCTTCTGTGAACGGTACTCTTGTGTCTTGTAATTTTCCAAAATTTTTTACGTGTAGTTCTTTTATGATCATATGTATATTTCTTTCATCTACTAGTGTATCGACAAGCTGACTTCTATAACGACAATCCTATTAATCATATGATCAAAAAATGATCTTTAGATATAATGATCTCAGTCTGATACGTGCATCTTCTGCGGTAAACTGCCAGTCAACCGACTTACATTTTTCGTTGCGTTCACTCTCCCATATGGACAGCTCCCGGCGCAGGATATCGATATCATCTATCCTCCGGTCCAGGCACTGGTGTGTCATCGCGTTCAGCTCTATCTCAGCTATGTTCAGCCAGCTCCCATGCTTAGGGGTATAGTGGATCTCCAAGCGGTTTGCCAGTGCCGCCGCTCCTGCGGCGGGGAATGCCTGGTATAGGGAGGCTTTTGTATGGGTGTTCAGGTTATCCATCACAAGGATGATCTTTTCCTTATCAGGATATACTTCTGTCAATATATATATATCTTATCTCCATTGCCCAGTCCAGCTTTGTCCGGCGTTCCCGTACACTGACGTGGCGCCATCCAGCGAGGGCTTCTGTGGACACAAAGATGCTACAAGTCCCACAGCGTTTATACTCCGCATCCAGTTTTTTGATATCACCAGGTCTTGCCGCCAATGGCTCTCTTGCCTCACCGATCAGCTGATATGGTCTTTCATCCATACAGATGACAGGGACCTCGGGGGCAGAGGGCAGTGAGTATATATGCAGGATATCTTCCATACAGGCTACGAATGCAGCGTTCTCTTTAGGGGGGGGATGCACCAATACTCATCTTTCCGAGGTTTGAGTCCATTTTTTTAAACATGACACAGATTGTTTCTTTAGAGACAGGCTCTGCGACACCTTTTTTATTAGCTCCACGGGTCAGGAGTTCCAGCGTCCAGTCTACATAGCCTTCCGGGGCTTTCCCGCATGCGAGCTGTATCACATAGGCTTCCAGTTCTCCATTCACTTTTGCCCTTCTGCGTGATGCAGGGTTATAATGATAGGATACAGTATAGTCTAACCCATTGGTAGCATAGTCTTTTGCGACTCTCGCAACGGTCGCGGCTGTTGCATCCAATGAGGATGCGATCTGTTTATAGTCCAGTCCAGTATCTGCCCTTTTATCCAGAGCAAAGAGGATGAGATACGTTTTAAGATACGCGCAGAAAGTTGGTTGTCTTTACTCATGGCCTCCAGTTTTAATCCTTCATCCTGGTCAAGTGATACTTTATATTGTACTTGGTATCCCATTTTTCTCCTCTTTTATATAGTGATCAAATGATACCACCTTTCATTATAGAAGTTAATCTGTCAATACATTAGAACGTGTTTGAAAGTTAAAGTATGCACATAATCAGATGAAAATAGTCACAAATTATGCCGGGAAGTACAGGAAATCAGGTATTGAAACGTAGAAAAGCAAACATTTCAAGGTATTATTTTTACCTATTTTCAGCATATTGACGAATATCTGGTATTTTTCAAATACTCTCTAAAATAAGTTCTTATCATTGGCACTGCTCTTCAGGACACTTTAAAAAATCCAACTTAAAAGCTGCAAAACTCACGGGCATCAGACTGTTACTGCTATACTTTCCTGTAACGGAATCACTTTGAATTACGCTATCATTCTGTATGATAAATTGAAGTCGAAAATCCAAATTGTCCAGGAAATTACAGACTAACTTGCTACAGCACCAATCGTATCCTATTTTCTTTGTGACATCTGGAATACTTCTATAAAAAGTTGTAGACAGCTTTATCCAGAAAGGTTTTTACACAATCGGAACACTAAAGACGAATCGGAACATCTATCCGGGCAGGACCCATTAAAAAGCCAGTAAGTGCGCCCCTTCATCTGAGGAAACTGAACCATTACCGACTAAAACCGATAGGTTCGGTGAGCTGCTGAAATAGCCTAAAGTTGTCTCCATTCAAAGTTATCCCTTGTACGTGTATTTTATCCTATCTCGAAGTTACCGGAGTTGTTCTTTTCTTGCAGATCTTGGTTTTGATATACTCTTTTATCACATCATCTGTTACATTTCCGTTACTTGTCACAAAATATCTTCTCACCCACATATGCCGTCCCAAAAATTGTTTGTTCAGTTCTTTATATCCCATCTGCAACTTTCGTGAAATATTTATTTGTAAACCTGAAGCTATAGGGTTGACCTTAAGGCAAGGGGTTTAACCCCCTTATAAAGACAATAAAGCGAAAGGCCAGCCTCGTGGTCGGTAATAGCCATAAGTTTTATGTGTACCAACGTGAAGAGAAAACTCAATGATATTCCAAATGTTGCAGTTATCCTCAATTATCCAGAAGAAGATTTCAGAAATCCAAAAGCATTGAGGATATTTATTATCTATCAATGTCGGAACGACCACACAGAAAATCCAGCGGTACCAGCTAATCATATCATAGTCCATTACATGTACTGTATACATTCGGGAAATACTGTGCTTCTGAGAAAGGATACCTGTGTTTTCAAAATCTAGTTAAAACAGAACTGCTTAGTAATCTGCACCGGCTAATAAAAAATGTTGTGTCACTTGAGAATATCCTAAGATTATCAGGTAGTTTATACACATTTCAATATTTGCTCATTTATTGTTTATTATAATAACTCTGTCATATGAGTTTCCCGATTAAAAAAAGGATCCTCGACCATTAGATTCAAAAAATCTTTATCAACAATAGCAGTTTTATGTATCAATTTCAAAAACAGCTCATCCAATCCTTTATCTATTCCCTCATCCATATCTGGACAGATTTTTAGATATTCCATAAAATAATCAAATATACCATTTTGGACAGACAAAATACATGCTAAACTCCCCTCATCTCTTGTCTCTTCTTCATAATGTACCCTCCCTTGTCCGTCAAATCCCTTAACAGAAGGCATAAAAGATGTCAATACAGTTTCCAATATATAATAATCATCATAAATGCCATTATCATCTATCTCCTCATTACTATAAAAAGATAAGATATCCAATCCCTCACTTTCTTTATCCTCCTTTCCTAATCGCAAAAAATATAAACCTGTCAAATGATTTGTGACCAAACGTTGGATATACATCTGGCTCGTTCCTTTTGCAACGAAATCAAAAAAGGCAATATCTCCTTTCCTAATATTCAGCTGTTGAATATATTTCTTATAATTTTCCCTATCTACAGTGGTCTTATCTAATATCTCCACTGAATAGTCCAACAAAGTATCTGAAGAAAAATCTCCTCCTTTCTTTTTTTCAATCGAAAGACCAAAACGTTTTTCTAAATGTTCTTGTATAGTCCCACTAAATCTCATTTTTTCAATATGACGAAGATCCTCTTCCGTCTCTACACCCGCGCAGATTGCCGCTGTACGTGATGTCAAAAAGTAAACCGATGATGTACCATGTTTCCATTTATCATATATTTTTTTTAATAGATATCCATCTCTGGCACAAAACCAAACATTTTGTAGGTTGTTATCCCGAACTTGCCTATCGAACCAGATAAGAAAATCCCTAACGATAGGTGCAAAAAACAGATATCCAATCTCATATGCAGTTTTTACTTCAATTTTCCGTTCTTCTGTTTCAAACTGGAAAGGACTATTAAAAAGTTTTGACATAAACATTCCGACTTTGATCTTGCTCGATATATCATTTATATAATCCCATAAATCCAGGTAACCCAACATTTCTAATAGATCAAGGCCGCTATATATATGACACGCCGGTATAAAATTTTTCTCCGCACACTCTATATCAGCAAAAATATCATCACCTATATGTACGCATGTTTTACCGGCAAGTTTATTTTGTAATTTATGAAAAAGCCCCTGTGATTTACTCATGCCATATTCACATGAAGCGTATATATCTGTAAAAAAAACGATATCCCATTTCTTTAATATTTTTTCAAGTTCTCTTTTTCTATAAAATGTGTCTGAAACTATATATACTTCTTTTCCACCATAATATATATCTGATATAAGCTTGCACATATCCCATCTAGGAATGATTAAATCACGGTCTATTTCCCATTCCAACATTTTTAACTCATCAACTGTTATTCCCTCAATAGAATAAACTCTTATCATATATTCATAAATATCTCTAAGTGTTGGCGCAGTTATCTTTGACAGATATTTTTCGGCCTCTAGGCGTTTTGCAGCAAAATCTTTTATAAAAATTCCTTGCTCCTTTAATCTGCATTCAACCAATTCAAAGACATCCGAAGAAAAAACTATCTGCCGCATGATCAATGTATCAAATAAATCAATACTGACAACATCATACTTACCAATAACCTGAAAGAGATCATTTTTTTTAATTCCATTGACCCCTTTAAAATTGTACACTACACTTTTTTGAACACTCAGATTGCGTCCTCTAATATCAAAAAGATCAATCTGATTTTCTATACATACCTTTTTTATACGTTTTGCTATCGCTCTACAGGATCCTGGCCTTGCAACAACTAAAATAAGTTTTACCTGATACTCAATAGCCTTCTCTATCGAAATGATTGGTTTACCGTAAAGCATGCCAGTGTTTTTATATCCATCTAACAAACCTACAATAGAAAACTCTTCTTTAATCTCATCCAAAACTTTTTTTGTCTCTGTACTCAAACCATATATAGCAATGTTACTGTGTTTATATTTTTGAAATTCTCGGACTAAATCGGACATTTTTACTCTATCTCCAAATTTTTATCAAGTACAGAACACTCATATGTATCACATACACAAGTAATGCCCTATCCCTCGCTCTCTTAAAAGTTTCTTTACTTGTATCATATTTCTTTTTTTCAAGCAGACAATTATCCCACAATCGTCTGTCATTGTTATTTCTGATAAAAATTTTATCGGTATCCCATCCAACTCTTTTTCCTTCACTTCTCCATCTGATACTATATAAGCCTCGACATACGACAAAATATCCCTATATCGTCTCGCCGTATAACCCGTTCCATAAATAAAGATACGAGGATATTTCTCGCAGAATTCTCGTAAGGCTGAACGAGATAATATTTTTTCCATCTCAATAATATCCTCAAATCCTCCATATTGCTGCCTTATCCGATCCAGGATCCGACTCATATAATAATGCATATTCACTTCGTTCATAGAGGCATAGTCCATACTCTCCACAACTCCTGCATAATATCCTGCATCCTGTGCCAGATATCCCCAAAGATAAGGCAGATACTGGAAATCTTCCTCTTTCATATCCTCTAAACGTTTCAAAACACATCCACGGATCCAAAAATCATCTGATACACAAAAAGGCGGAATCTCTTCCGAAATCTGACAATGTATGTTTAATCTTTTGACAACATTGCAAACTCCTTCAAGTTCCTCCCCCCACCCCTTTCCAATCTCTCCAAAATATCCCGAAAAATTTGGTTGGGGAGGTGCTATAAATCCAAGCCTTTTTTCTTTCTCAAAAAGTTCTTGGATTCCTTGAACATGTTCCTTATTTTTTATAAGATTTTCCCAAATATTATAAAAATATGATTTGCCAATACAACTATACCTTTTTTTTGATGTCATATCAACATCGTGCAGTATACACACCAAATCATAAACCCTAAAAGGAACAAGGGATTTCAAAAATTTTGCATACTCGATCAATTCACACATATAGCCTTGTTCTTGGTAAAGCCGCATCAGCTCGTAATCATGAGTAATGATTTTTATAACTTGATATCTATCCAATCTTTGCAGATATTCCAACACATACTGTGCCGCATCTTTATGAGAAACAAAAATCACGACCGCAATATGATATCTGTATCGTCCCTGTCCTGGGGGAATGATATATTGGAAATGGAGACTCCTCTGCAAATCAGATATATTCAATGTCCTTATAATATTATCCCATATGAGATTTATGTCATAATCTGTTTCTTCATCTATATAGGCGATCGCCTGACGTAAATTCTCCTGTGTCTGTTTATCTAGCGTATTGTAGGAAATCTGCTGTTTTTTTAAAAAAGGAAAATTACGTTTTTTTATCAGCTCATAGGAGATTGTTTCAAACTGGATATAATTATTCTCTAAAACATCCGAATCATTCGCATCCATATCTGCCAGAACATCATACTTATATCCCAAATCAAAAAAATGCGCAGTAAATTTCATCTCATATTCTCTGACTACTTTATCGTAAGATTCATAATACGGCATATTTTCCCAATAAGATCTAAAATGATCGCTATGTAACATATCTGTACGTATCGTTAGGAAAAAAGATTGTATATGTTCCTCAAACCCTTCATAACCATTCTTTTTGTAACCTCTATGTTTTGTCAACCCCCAAAAATCAACAGACTTTTGATCCATTTCCCTAAATATATCTTTCATCGGACGAAAAGGTCCAAACATTGAATCATTTACCAATATCAACTCATCATATCTTAAAACCGTTTCCCATCCTATAAATGTGCATAATGTATCTTTAAACGCCCCTGCATCAAAACCTTTATTTTCTCTATAAAAGACTTTTTCAGCATATTTTTCAACGCCAGGCGAATCACCTGCTTCCACAGACAATCTCTCCGTTGTTAGAGACCACAATCAGACACTCTATACATGTCTTCAACTCTTTTAATATATAGCTTATATATCCATCTACGATACCTTCTGGGTCATATGTTACATATATACATATCCTCTCCATAAATAGACATCTCCATATCTTTTATTTTTTTCCTCGAACAATCCCCCTGCAGAGTTTTGTAGAAATATAATTTTTTCTACATAAATATGGAAACCACATATAGCCATCTGTATGTCCACATTCCATACCATAGTCACCTAAAATATGTTTGATCACAACCTCATCGTGATCATTATGGTATGAACATACTGCACATTTTAGCCTTTTTGAATCCTCAAATAATCCATATGCACCAAGCAATGCATCACATTCGTACCCTTCTATATCCATTTTAATAAAATCCACCGGTCCTGTGACCAGTCGATCCAACGTTGTATACTTCCCTTCATCTACACAAGAGAGATATTTCGGTATAATGACTACTTTATCCATATATGCGCTGAATGTCTGTTTTAACGCTTCTACCCATCGTTCATCTGCTTCGATCAAATATATCTTAGACACTTCATCTATAATATCAATCGCAAAATTCCCTTCGGCTACACCTGCGTCTACTACAATATCTCCCTCATCAACTGTAAAATTATCATCCAGATATCTATGTGGTGAATGTTCATCCTGTTCTATCAATATATTTCTATAATATCTTTCTACTTTTTCGGCTGTATCTAAATATTTTGCAAAATACATGCGTTTTCTCTTATGCCATATATAATACATCTGACATCTACTATCATATACCGGTGTAATATGTTTATCCACATATTTTTCCACAAAATCATAATTAAAAATCTGTAAGCCATTCTCTTCAACATATCTTAAGATCTTATCAATCTCACCATCCTGATCTTCTTCATACCGTTTTAGTATACTTTTTCCATATATATAATTAATCTTTTCTACCGTGATATCATAAGACAA
Source organism: uncultured Lachnospiraceae bacterium (assembly GCA_947652925.1). Lineage (GTDB taxonomy): Bacteria > Bacillota > Clostridia > Lachnospirales > Lachnospiraceae > MGBC164599. Next base: position 40,545 of record CANTEW010000004.1, on the reverse strand, counting down.
ATGCATGTCTTCAATCTGTTCCCTAATCTCATCATAATGACTCGTTAAAACTATAATCTTACTACATTTTTTTTCTCTTAATATCTGTGGAGAGAATACAGTTTTACCAAAAAAAGAAGTCTTTTGTTTATTTGTATCATTGTCTATAAACCCCAATACTTCACATATTTTGGATATATTAATATATGACATTGCGGCAGTTGCCATTTCACCCGTTCCCCAGCAAAACACCCGTTCCATATGCTCTCCTTCCCTACATAATGTTTTTTATAAAGTTTCCCCATCTCCACCTATAATCTTACAAATCTGTGCTTTATACTCGTCATCATATAAATCTTTTTCTACATGACGACCTTTTATCTCAGCCACCATTTTCCCTGGTATGAGTATCCTCTCTTGCGTCCCTCGTATATACCATTCATATTCGTTATCCAATTGTCCGATATCTAGTGCCTGAAACCCTTTCTCTCCCAAATCGTACGCCATTACAGTCGCTGTTGGCCCCAGAGAGATACAGATCAGATCTTCCCCACCCGCTACATCCAAAACAGATGAAAGAATCTGATCATATACATCCCATGCATTGACAGTGGGGCATAAAATCCTCTTTACCGATCTAGCGCCTGCAAACAAATTATTTCCCATCCCATTCCTTGCATATCGTCCCTCAACAAGGATCACATTCCGACCTTCCCATATTGCTTTAAAAAGAAGAAATATCTTATCTGCAATCATACAATCCTTATAAATAATATATGGCCTTGACACATATGCATCATAATATACACCATCTGGATCTATATATCCCATAATACTCTCCCTAGTCCCGTCCGCCATATATGCTCTTATATCATCCGCGCTCTCTTCCTTATACATACTTAGATCGCCAAAATTTGCTGGGATTGTGATAATGATATCAGATTTATGGCTCCTGATAATCTCACATAAACGTTTTGAAAGATTTTTTTCGACATTCTGGAACCAAGGTCGTTCCCTTCCCCTCATGATCTCAAATTCCCCATCTCCAAAGCGACATAAAGAGTTCCCTTCTAGAAGTATTTTTTTGAGCAATTCTTCTCCTGACCTTATCGTCGGTATGGGCTTTAATCCCCATTCGTAAGGAGCATTTTCTAAACGGTATTTGTATTTTACTACATCTATAAGTGTTAAGCCTCTATTCTTAAATAATCCTTCCGATGCCGAATCTTTCCAATAGATGATCAGTTTTTCTTTTGGTATCCCCATATCCAAACACACCTGCTCAATTTCCTTATAATCTATAGGTGAGATAAAAATATAATCGAATTCAGCTGTTTTTAATATTTCAGGTTTATATATCATCAAAGAATCATCCCATAATATCCCCTGCTTTCTCTTATCATTATCAATAAAACCTTTTACCATACATGATGCCTTATCTATCACTGAATAAAGCAAGCCCGAATAGTATCCAGCCCCCCATACATATACTTTTTTCACTATAATACTATCCTTTCACATTTCATATAATATGTCTTCCAGAGATAGGATTGGACAGCTTATTTTCTTTTCCATCTCCTCTTTAATTTCATCAAAATAATATACAGCCGTAACAATAACAGCTGAAACTACATCTAACTTATCCTCTGGAAAAAAAACAGGAATAGATGATTTGATCGATCCTGCATATCGATCTATTCCGTATTTAACTTTTATGTCACTCTGAGTTAATTCATCTAAAAGACGTTTTCCAACATAACTCATTCCATATATTGCAATCTCATAATATCTTTCTTTTTTTAAATATTCCGCTATATTTTTTCCCTGTTGTTTTATTTTCACCCAGCGTTCCATCAACATAAATAAATTATAATTATTATAAGCCATTTGACTTTTGCTTTGGTTAAAACTAGTGAAATAATTCCTTATAAAATACCGTTTAGTGATAATCCCATGCATGCACAAAAGAATCAAACGTTCTCTTTCAAATCTCTGCTGTGATTCAGGCTGTGTACAAACTCCACCTTCACTAAAATTCGCAAGTATATCTTCTATCTGTATAAAATTTACATCTTTCTCTTTTGCTAATCTTAACATCAGCTCATGGTCAGACGCTATTTTCAACCACTCTAAAAACATACCATATCTACAATAGGTTTTTCTCGTGACAAAACATGTAGGATGCGGTATCATCCGCTTATCCAGTTCTTTATACCCTGTCGTATCCGTCCTAACATATCTTCCCTTTCTCATAATATTACAATATCCATATATGACTTGATACATATCATCTGTCATATGATCAACAACTTTTTTTACAGTGTCTGTTTCATAAAAATCATCGCTGTTGATAATACCTATAAGACCACCTCTTGCCATTTTAATCCCTTTATTCATTGCATTATAAATCCCAGAATCAGGCTCAGAAATATATTTTAAACGACCATTAAATGCCTCTAAATATTCCCGTATTATATCAACTGTAGAATCTGTAGAGCCACCATCTATGATTATATATTCAATATTTTGATAAGTTTGATATAACACATTTTCAATTGTTTTTCGTATCGTCCTCTTACTGTTAAAACACGGTGTTATAATGGATACTTTTACCTTTTCCATCCTGAACTCACATTCCTTTCATTCCATCCAGACATAAATAAGTGAATCTCACACATACAGCACTATTATTTACCAAACCAATCCTTTGCTCTTTGATTTGCTAGATAAATAAACCAATATCTATTCGTATATTAAAATGGCATTATTCTTTAAAAAAGCAACCTTAATCCTGCCTAGATCTTAGCACAAATTTATCGAACTGTCTACAAATATTGTGGGGATTCAAGAAAAATCCAATTTTAATGACACCATTTTTGGATCAGCCTTTTTTTCTCCTCTTCTGTATAAAAATGATCCATAGCCTTATTTCCCCTATAATAAAAATCTATAATATGTTCAGGAATCCTTATCGTATTTTTTACCTCTTCATATGCAAATTTATATGTCTTTTGATTCCCTACATTACTATCTAATAATTTAAAATCTTTATTTCCAATAAACTGACCTAATATGTCTTGGCTTCCAGACAATTTTTCGGTCTTGATCAACAATAATTCCACGTTATCTTTGCAGACAACCTGATATCCTTTCTCTTTATCAAAAGGATACTGATAGACATCTATATCAAAAAATGCTTTAATCTCTTGATTGAACCACTCAAAAATATATCCACATTCGCCTAGCTCCGCTTCCCGCCCTATAAAATCATTCAATTCCTGATAAACGCCCCGGTCTATATTATCATATTTAGAATATAGTGTCCCAAGTCCTTCAAAATAATCAGCCACAGACCTGGCGATTGGATCCCGGACCAATGAAATGATTTTTACTTTTTCTGATTTTTTTAAAATATCCAATTTTTCTATTGGCTCACTCTCCCAATAATGTGATATACCGCATGCATTACGAAGCTCCAAATCCACCCAGTTATGAAATGCTAAACAATGCATATGGGTATAATGGATTCCCATCGCTTTCAAACTCCTTGCTATAGACGTTGAACCAACTTTCCCCGGTTGCCACACTACGATCAAATCATGTAACATTACAGAAAATATAAATTCTCTTGCCCTATCTTCCAGATCATTCTTTATAAAATCATAATATGTTCTTTTTGCAATAAGAAAATCTTCTCTAAACGTTTCCTTGATCCTCGAATCACATAAATGAAGTTCAATAGTCGTCTTTAATGCAAAATATGTGTAAAAATCTGCATTTAACAGCCTATACCCCTCCAATACTTGTAATATTTGTTCAATACTATTTGGATCAGCGACTGTGATAACGACTGTAACAGGTTCTTTTTTACATAACTCCACCCATTCTTTAACAGATTGGATCTCATGTCCTTTTATAAATGTTCCCCACAATCTCTCGTCACTATCGCTTATACCATAAATAGGTATCTCTAACTGATTCAATAATTTGACCGCCCTGTAGCCATAATCCCCTGCCCCATACAAAAAAATCTTATTATCATATACAAGATCCACATTATTTAACATGTCCACGTCTTTAATCTTCAACATATGTCATTTTCTCCTATCCAATGTTATGCTCTATTAACACGGCTTTTCTTTTTTAATTACTCCTAAATCCGAAATACACTCCTTACCACATTTTAAATCTATAAAAAATTAATCTTTATACTTTCACGGCATCCCATATATCATTTCCGATATTATCATACGTTTTTTTCTCTATATCATTTTGAGAAACAATCCATCCAATAAGATTTTTAATATCTAAAATATTTTCTTTATTATAACCATTATATAAAAAACCTTCTCTATTTATAAAGATATTTTCCTCTTCCAATCTATTCAGTAATATTTTTTTATCAATTTTTAATCTAATCTCCTGTAATAAATCCTTTTTTTTATCATACAATAACAATTTCTTATTTTTTGGCGAATCCAGTATAATCCTTTTTTTAGAAAAAATCTTCCTCAATATTATATTTCCATTTTTTAAATACTTACAATCTAAATCCACACTCTTCACTTTTCCATTATCCATATTATATCTTAATATTCTCTTTGCACAGAGCGGAAGTATAAATAATTCATTTTCATCTATAAATATGTCGTGATACATGACTCCTCCATCATGGGATATTGGCAAAAAATTTTTTTGACTCTTTTGCGTATCCAAATCCATATTAATAATATGATCACCACTAGAAGAAACACTCCACAATTTATTATCATAAAATTGAAGTCCATTATATATTTTACAACACAATTTTCGAAAACACTCATCCCTTTTTTTAGTACTAAGATCCACTTTTATTAACCCGTTTCCTCTTACAGGCAACAAATAAATACTCCCTTTAGCGTAAATTCCGTTTATCAAAAAATCTTGCGGTTTTGCTATATCGTAATATGGATAAAACTCTCTTGTCTGCATATCGATAAGCAGTAAAGTATCAATATTCCCTGGTATAAGATACAAAAATCTATCTGCTATCATTCCTGCCGAAGAGTAGACAGATGAATAAATCCCTTTATTTTGCGATAAAGTCTTTCTATCAATCCTCTTAAATGGTAATTCATAATGATCCATAACTAAAGTCTCTAAATTGACGACTGTAATATGTTCACCCATACCTGGGATAAGCCACATCTCGTTTTTATATAAGAATGCCATTCTGTAAATTACTAATTCTGTTCTTTCGTTACAAAATCTTTTTAAAAAAACCATTTTTTGCGTGATCGGATCCAATTGAAATAGCCCATTTATCTCCCTTGTTGACGCATAAACTTTTCCCTGATATTCCACTCCAGCCATAATACTCAAATCTATCTTACTCAATTTATATCATTACCCCACTTCCAAATAATTTATATAATATTTTCTTCCCATTTCTCCAAGAAACACTCTTTTTCTTCTAAAGAATAAAAATGATCCATTTTAGGATTCTCACGATAGTAATGATCTGTATACTGTCTCGATATTTTTAATTCTCTGCGAAACTGTGAGGATGCTAACCCATACCATTTCCCTCCACCTACATTCTCATTCGTCTTAGATAATCCTGCAGTACCTACAAATGAAGCAATCGTATCTAATATACTCTCCATCTTTTCTACCTTATACAATAATAATTCAACATTACCTTTTTTTATTATCGTATATCCTTTTATTTTATCAAAAGGATATTTAAACACATCTATATCTAAATATTTTTTTATCTGTTCATCAAACCATTCAAATTGTTCTCCCCAAGGAAATATCATAGACATTCCAAGAATTTTTTTCATATGCTCATTTCCTGATAAGATCAAATCTATATATTTATTATATGTTTTCTGAAAGTCCTTATTTAAGATTGACATTTCCATCGCCATCTCATTGTCATCTGAAAACGCTTGCCAAAAAGCGGAATAATCTCTGCTTATAGGCTCACGCACTGCTGTTATGATCTTAAACGGCTTTTTCATCCTTTCATTGACCATGTTTTTCCATACTTCACTAAATTCTTCGCCTAAAATATGTTGAGGATATTCCAAGCTATGCAGTTTAACATATGAAACTTTTTTTTCTTCTAATCTTCTCACTAATGTGGATGACGCTGTTTTGCCTGGCTGCAAAATCCATACTGCATCATCCGGAGCGGTTAACATTGTATGCATAAAAGAAAATCCCAGATTGATAAATCTATTTCTCCTCTTTATCTTTTCTATCTGAAATGCATTCGCTTCTTTCGATCCTTTTCCATATAAATGTTCCTTATTTAGGTATAACGCCATTCTTATTCCCCAGTAAGTTATAATTTGTACATTACCCAATCTCATATATCTGAATAAATTTATCACTTCTTGTGGCTGTTCAACACATGCTATCATATATATGATCCTGTTATCACTAAATTTTCTATATCCTATCTCAAACGGTGAGATTATCGTTACATTTTCAATACAATCTCCCCATTTGCCCATATCAAGATCACAAAAAAAACTTACAGCTATCCCAGCTCTCTTCAATTGTAAAAAAATCTCTTTTCCTTTCCCTCCCGCTCCATAGATAACAATATCCGATGTATTTTTTAATGAGTATATATCCTTACATATCTCTATGTCATATACCAATTTGCTCCCATCATGCAATTCCATTTATTCCCCTCTCATTTATTTTATATATAGCATTTTACAAGAAAATGCAACATTCTTGATTTTATTTCTTACCACCTACATGCCCCAACCCTAAGCATATTTGAATCCTCTATTCTTCAATGGACCTACCGTCACCTTATTTATATAGAAAATAAATCCCTCGCAACAAGATTACGAGGGATTTATTATTGAAGGTACTGTTATACTGTTACTGTAAATGTAATTGTTGTTTTAGCAGCATCATTGAATTGGATTGTATATACTCTATTTGCTGTTAAGTTAGCTAAATGTGTAGCTAAGAGTTTTACTTTCCATACACCATTTTCTTCATACACACTGTAATTACTTTCTGCAAGCGTTTTTGGTGGATTACTTGCATTTGCTGGATCTGGGAAGGTGATCTTTTCAATCCCCGTTGCTCCTAATGTCCCTGCACCCATATTGACACTTACGATCACACCGCCGTTTGCAGGTCTAGCAAAGTTATTTGTTGTACCAATGAGACCTGGAGCTACCGGAGTAACATATGGTACTATTTCCCATGTAACTGCTACTTTAGGAACTGCTGTTCCCATTGCTTTTTCCACTGCTTTCCAATCTGTAAAACCACCGCCGCCGCAAGCACCTGTTAATCTGAAATCATATCCTGAATAACTTACGCTGTCAGAAGATACTACGTATTCGTATTCATTTGCACTATTCACAGAAACGATATAATCACCGTCACATCCAGAAACTGTTGCACTCATGGAAGCCCCTTGGCTGATACTTTCTATAACATCTGTCTGTGCATTGTTACCAGATGTATCTGCGCCTTGCATTGCAAGATAGATACTTGGTTTATCATTTCCAGATACATCTTCGTCAGCTGAGAATTCAAGTGTTCCCATATTTTTAACTTCAGCTTTCAATCCTACTGTAACATCCCTGCTCCCCTTATTTTTAACATGGAGATAATTACTGCTGGTACTGAGCTGAGAAACTGTCCCATCATCATTCCTGTTCACAAAATACAATGAACCATAGCTGATACTATCTGTACTTATGCCATGTCTGTTAGCATCATTTGTATTTGATATCGCATACTTATTACCGCTTGTTTTCTCTATCAATCTCTGGGGATCCATGATAAAATCAAACGTCTGATCTGTTGGAGTAGCAACTGTAGGCACCTCTACTATAAAGACATCTTCATTCACATAACCTTCAAAGAAAGCCTTACCTGTTGCCGTACCTTTTACCGGAGACTTAGTGACATCTTGGGAAGATACAGTCGCAAATGCTGTGACTGAATTACCTAACATCATAGATGCCGCTATGATGACTGCTAAAAATCTTTTTTTCCTCATAAATCAAAACTCCTCCTTAAACTACATTATCTCAACCATCCCTCCATCATTTGTCGACAATGATCGTTAACGCCACTCTGACCGTACTGATAGTCTCTTCATCATCATCTAATAAATGATATGTCACAACACAATCATACGTCCCTGCCGACAACTTCTTATCTAAAGTTATCTTTTCCATATGACTGCCTACTGGGATGATCGGCGACTCAAAAATTGTTTCATCCGTATCAGAACGTGTGACCTCAAAATAGACAGGATTTTTATTTGCTTTCGAGTTCTCCACATATGCATTGTCCGAAGATGCTTTTCCGTCTTTGAAATGCCACGTAGAATTCATGACCACTTGATAAGTACCAGCAGCAGGGCCATCTTCTATTTCTGTAAGTATATCGCTTACATTATCCTCATTGACTACAACATCCCGTTTCGGTCCATCATCCTTATGCAATAAAAAGTAAATCAATATACATAATGCAACGATGACCACAACACATATCGCAAGGATAACCTTCCCTCCTTTCTTTTTTTTATCTTTCACTGCTTCGTCCGCCACGTTTTGATACCTCCTTTATGTTCTATATTTATCCTTAACAGTATTATCTGTTAAAGTAAATATCTTGAAAAGTGATGACTCAATCGTAACCCTCTATCTTATTTATCGAACGAAATACATTTTACTTTAGCATTTTTTTATTTTTTTTACCCACAAAAGATTATGGACGTTCATCCGAAAAACACTCCCCTCCGCTACCATATGCTTCATCTTCCTTTATATCCATTTTGTCTATATCACCATCCGAGTTACTCAACAACACATCTAAAACATTGTCTGATATACTCTCCGGATCATCCGTATTGGATGATTCGCTCTCCGGATTATCCAATATATTGTTCGATATACTCTCTGGCTCATCCATTGTGTTGTCTGATACACTCTCCGGATCATCCATGTTCTCTTTCTCATCTGAATCCACACTGTCCAACTCGTCCACAGCATGATATTCTGAATCATCACTTCTATCAGATGATACGCTTCCCTTCTCCACGTGATCATCTGTATCCACAGATACAATCTTTTCCATTGAAAATTCCAAGTCTACTCTTAATTCATCCCCTCTCCAAGCTCCTTCGATCCCCGCATTTAGGTCGCCTGTAAAAGAAAAATATGCTCTAGAACTCTGATCGTTTCTTATGATCTTGCCTTTTTTATCCCTCTTAGGCGCCTTTAAAACAATTTCCCCTTGTCCTGGTCTTGAAACATCGCCCATCACAATCCCTGTTCTTTGCAACTCTTCCCCATCTTGATCCTCCCATTTCAGATACATCCATACATTCTTCTCCTGCACTTCTGTATTTTTCACGGAAACATCGCTGACCACATATCTTTCTCCGTCTAGCCCAGCGCATACCCCTTGGATAGAAACACATATATCCTCATACCCTTTGTTTTCAAGACAAAACTGTTCTGAATGTATCGCACCCCTGCGCCCTTCTTTTCCTAGAAGGATCACACTGAACGGGAGTTCCGTCGGCAGCACAACGTTCAAAGCTTCTTTATGTGCATCTCCATCCGTCCGATTTTCTGATATCACAGCGTTCTCCTGCACTGGCATATCTAACGACACTCCGTTTTCCGAAACATCCTCTTCCTCTTCTGAATACACTCTACCATTTAGGCTGACAGCCCCATCTTCCTCTCGGCTTTCAAGTCCAACCCCATTTCCACTGATATCCCCATCGCCAAGCCTGGTCTCCCCTCCACTGATATCTTCAGTTTCCTCTTGCCCCACACTTAAGCTGTTATTCGAAATCACTCCGTCCAAAGATACTGTGCCATTTCCTTCTGACCCTTCTCCCGCCCGGACCACTCTGACTCCTGGTACACACAGAACACCTATCAATACCAGACTGATCCATATAGACCTCCGTGTTTTTCTCCCCATCCTATCAACTCCCTTTTTTGTTTATAATAATCTACAGATAATTAATTATATTTTTTTAATACTAACATATTTTTTCTATACATTCAAGTAAGAAATCCATAGATATATGCGTAAAAGATCATCTACTATTTACGAAAAAGAAAAAAAACGGAGTGTAGACTAAAGTTATGCTGCAACAGTGCCGAAAAATAAATTAGGATTATGATTTTTTAGTACAAAATATACTTCAAGGAGGAGGAAAGAGGAGGTTTTCTTTATGAAGCAACGCTACAAAAAAGTATTCTTAGGGATCTTTGCAGTAGCAATAGCGGCAAGCGGCTCTTTAGCTGTATTTACGGCAGACTCCAGAGCATATCCGAAAGGTACATCAAAAGGCTCTGGATCGCTGGAAGGCGTCGTATCGACAGACATTTTTAACATAGTGCTGCCTGCGATCCCAGAAAAGGTCGTAGATAAAAACGCCCCTATCGCTACTATATATGATTTTATCTTAGATCCCCAAAAACTATTAACGGATGGTGGTATGGCAAATGATAAGTATCCAGGTAAAACCTTTGAACCTGACGCATCACTGTTTTTTGAAAATACCGTTGGCACCCCTACCTATAATTATAGCCACACAAGCGACCCACTCACCATCCAAAATAAGAGTACAATGGACGTCGACGTTAGATTAAACGCTACCCTCGCCGGCATGAACAATATCACTTTAACTAATGACGAGATGTTTACAGATGATAAAAACGCCAGTGTCTATCTTGCCTTAACAACAACAAACAATAATAAAGTATCACCCATTGATAAATATGGTGCATTTATCAGATCTACGCTCGCAGGGCGTCCAAACGCATATGAATATGCTTATGATGCTGTTTCAGGCAAATATAAATACCAGTTAAAGAGTGATGATGTACTTTCAGCAGCCAATATCACATTCGCAGATTTTACTTTCCAACTGACCGGTGCTTGCAATCCATCAAATGACTGGGCAAGATTACCCGAACCCATCACGCCAAAATTAACAGCTACATGGACTGTCGCACCGCGTCCTGATGACGTATCTCCATCTATCGGAAAAACTTCCTTTGCTATGTGCAAAGGCCAACCTAATATCGTGGATATCGACCTGGGTTCTGGCGATCTGGCTGCTTCCGCTATCTCGTCAGTCACCTACAGAGACCCCTCTGGCGCCACTGTCCTGCTGAACACCAGCAGTTATACTTTTTCTGATGAGACATTGACATTTAATGCTTCTTACATTGATGACCTAATCGATAACGGCATAAAGTCACGCGAACATACAGTCACATTTAATGATAAGGCAGCGACCAAGACAATCGTCAGATTGACCGTCAATGATATAGCGCCTTCAATCGAAGTAACTTCCTATCCAATGACACTCGATCAGCCTGTTGTTGTTGAGATCGATATGGGTTCTGGTGCTTTGAAAGCAACTGACATCAATTCCATCACGTTTGAGACTAAAACAGGTTCTCTTGCAACTTTATCGAAAGAGGATTATACTCTGAAAGATGGCAAACTGACATTTAATACTTCAATAATCAATCGTATGTTTGCTAACGCTGTCAATGAAAGGGATTATATCATCACTCTAAATGACAGAGCAGCGACCAAACTGACCGTTACTTTGTCTGCGAGCGGCACTTCCCCATCTATCCAGACAGTTTCTTATAACGTATCCAGAAACACTCCTGTCTCCATAGACGTAGATCTGGGTTCTGGAGATCTGGCTGCAACGGGTATAGAGACTATCTCTTTCACAGATAGATCAGGTACTCATATAACTTTGTCAACGGACTTGTATACTCTGACAGCTGATAATAAATTGGTGATCGATGCTGAACACATAACAAATCTTATCAACAATGGAAATGTATCACGTGTATACAAGATAAAATTTAATGACCCAGCAAAAACAAAGATAGAGGTAACATTAACTGCCACTGAAAGCGCACCTTCGATCAATCAGACTTCTTATACTATGAACAACGGCCAGCCTGTCCTGATCGATATCAACATGGGTTCCGGCAGCCTGAGTGCAACAAACATAAAATCGATCACATTCAAAAACCAAGCTGGTGCTGTTACGACTTTAGGGACTGATAAGTATTCATTTACAAATGGGACATTAAAGATCTTCTCCACTACGGTCAGCTCCATGCTAAGTAATGGCGTTGTATCCCGTGAGTACAGCATTCTCTTAAATGATAAAAATGCGACCCAGCTGACAGTTACATTAGCTGCTAACGGAAAACTCCCGTCTATCCCTAATAACTCCTATACTATGTATAGAGATCAGACAGTTTCTGTAGGCATTGATCTGGGTAACGGCGAAATTGGCGCAGATAATATTACTTCACTCAGTTTTGTAAATAAAAATGGTGATACGATCATAGTACCTACTGATAGCTACACCTTTAACGGAACAAATTTAGTACTTAACGCTGCTCATATTACGGCCTGCATCAATAATGGTAATCCATCACGGCAATATACCATCACATTTAATAATATAGCAAAAACAAAGGCCACATTTACATTAACTGCTGATGAGAAAGCGCCTTCGGTCGCACAACAGATTTATACTATGCAAAACAACATGCCGGTCTTTGTAGATATCGACATGGGTTCTGGCCAATTAGGAGCGACCACCATCAATAAGATCACATTTAGAAACCAAGCTGGCTCTGTTACGACCCTAGGGACTGACAGGTATTCATTTACTGGTGGACAACTGAAATTTTTCTCCACAACGATCAGTTCTATGTTCACTAATGGCATCGTATCACGAGAATACACTATTTATTTGAACGATAAGAACACAACAAAATTGACTGTTACTTTGAATGCGAGCGGAAGACTCCCGTTTATCCCCGCCGCCTCTTATACCATGTATAAAGGGCAATCTTCCTCAGTGAATATAGATTTGGGCACTGGTGAGATAGGCGCAACTGGCATTAACACGATCACTTTTGTCACGAAGTCAGGTTCCCATACAACTTTAGCTCCTGACAAATACAGACTCACCAACAATACTTTAGTGATTGACAGCACACACATTACACCTTGTATCAATAATGGTAACCTATCACGTACCTATACCGTTACTTTTAACAATTTAGCAAAGACCCAGGCAAAATTCACATTGACCGCCGCAGATATTGCGCCTTCAGTCGGTTCATCTTCCTATAGGATGACAAATGGTCAGCCTGTCCTAGTTAACATGGATTTAGGTTCTGGCAATCTGATGGCTACTGGCATCAAATCCGTTACTTTTTTAAATAAAGCAGGGGTTACCTGTACTTTAGCAACTGATATGTATACATTTGCTGATGGAATATTTAAAATAAAAGCTGCCCATGTAAAAAATATGTTCAGCAACGGTGTCACAACGCGCCAGTACACTATTGTTTTAAACAACAAAGCGGCAACTCGCTTAACCTTTACCGTAACAAGATAACCCGGGATCATAATAAACAGATCAGCAACCACTGTCATTTCGATTCCCGAACGTCCAACAGACGCTCGGGAATCCTCCTAAAAACATAATGTGGCACTCAGATATCCAAAAACCACACAGGATAGACTTTGATGAACCAAGGCCAATCGGGATGTCGTTGACCAAAATGTTGTTATATTTATAAGAACAGCATATTCATCTGTCTTTTCTATTGATGTGTGAGGCAAATAAAAGACTGGAACAAACTTGTTTGATATCAACAGATTTGTTCCAGTCTCATTTTATTTTATATCTGTCTTACAACTCTTCCCACCCCCCACCCGATAAACGATATCACACATCCCGATCGTCTCCGACCGATGTGCGATGATGACCATCGTCTTTTTACCATGGAGACATTTGATAGACTCGAGCATTGCCATTTCCGTTCCTCTATCCAAAGCCGATGTTGCCTCGTCAAACACCAAGAGTTCCGGATCCGTGTACAACGCCCTTGCAACGCCGATCCTCTGCCTCTGTCCACCAGAGAGCCTGATCCCCCGTTCTCCGATCTCAGTATCCAGACCATCTGGCAGCCCACGGACAAACTGCGCCAGCTGCGCTTCCTCCAAAACCTCCCACACTCTAGCATCATCTATCTCTTCTTCGATCACCCCAAACGCAATATTTCTGCGAATTGTATCATCCAACATGAAGATCATCTGCGGGATATACCCTATACATGACAGCCATCCATCATAAAACTCCCGCATATCTCTCCCATCCACCAGTACACACCCCTCCTGAGGAATGAGCAGACCCAGGAGGATATCCACTGCGGTCGTCTTGCCCGCCCCAGATACCCCCATGATACCTACAGATCTTCCAACAGGTATACGCATCTCCACATCTTCCAATACATTTCTCTCCATACCAGGATAGTGGTAACTGATCCCTGAGAGCATGATCTCTTTTTTCAACATGATCTGCTTACGCTCACCAGTTGGGAGTACTTTTTCAAAAGCCTCACTCCCCAAACTCTCAAAGTACCCCACCAGTCTATCTAGCGCAGGCTCATAGTATGCCAGCTCATTCATATAAGTGACCATACGATGGGCGCTCGGCATCAGGCGTACGGCTGCCATGGCAAATGCAGATAATGCCGGGAGTATCTGATTTACATCATTCCCTGTCAATACAAGAAATGCTATACTCAAGAGCATAGCACTCACGCTAAAGCTTTCGATCAACACCCTCGGGACCCTGTTCAAGATCATATTCTTTCTTTCCGCTTCCAGTTGTTTTCTTCCTGCTCTGATATAATTCTCCAGAAAGTAGCTCTCTTTCCTCAATATCTTTATCTCTTTGATCCCATGGATGGCCTGGAGGAGCCATTTCGACATCTGAACCCCATATTTTTGCTTCTTCCTCCCTTCCTGTTCCAAGATACGCCGGATCACACATAATAAGAAACAAGCTAGCAAAAGCAGTACCATGCTCACAAGGACTGTCATAACAGGATCTATGAAAAAAATCGCGGTCATCAGGAACAGGGACACAACAAGCTCTGTAAAAAAACCAAGCAAATGCGAAAAGATCATAAATGCCGCATTTATATTCTCTGTGATATTTTGCAATATCTCACTATAGTCCACATTGAGAAAATATTCATATGGACGCCCCAGATAGATCTGTACGAGCCGTCTCTGCATCTTTAATTTATTATTATGTACAAACCTGCACTGTACCTGATATTCAGTCAAGAGGAAAAACCCTTTCAGCAGAAACACAGCCGCAAGTACCACAATGACTGTCAAGACCAAGCGTTCTTCCGTATAGATACCGGATAGACTGCATATCTTTTTTATGATACCTTCACTTTCCATCACCCCCGGCTGTGTCACAACGAGGACCAGGGGCACCACCATTGACACTCCCAGAGTTTCCAAGAGTGCCCCTATGAGCATCATGACCACGATACCTGCCAACTGTGACCGCTGTCTTTTTTCCATACCCATGATCTTGTCCAGCTTCGCCGCGTTCCTTAATATAGTCATCTGGCTCCCCCTTTACCATCCATCATCATGACTCAATACTTTATCTCCAAAGGTTTGTATGATCTACGATATT
Source organism: uncultured Lachnospiraceae bacterium (assembly GCA_947652925.1). GTDB lineage: Bacteria > Bacillota > Clostridia > Lachnospirales > Lachnospiraceae > MGBC164599. The sequence continues at coordinate 25,004 of CANTEW010000004.1, read as the reverse complement.
TCTCCGGTGGGAGCTTCATATAACCTTTTCCATATATATAAGTAAGATATCTCTCGATCTTATGGGGGACATAATATATATTTCCCTCGAACTCGATCTCTCTCGGAGGGAAATATATATCGTACGGCACCACTTGCACAGGACCGCTGGTATCATATTCTGCAATGTAGTATGCTCCCTCTCTGGAGACCTTTCCCACTCTCAGCCTATTCAACAATGCAAGGATCATCTTTTGCGGGAGCAACTCCGCCGGAAAACTAACGACCTGATCCAAGATATAATCTTTCTTGCCTTTTTTACTTTTATACAGTCTTTTACAGGCATTGAACTTTAAGATATGTTTGAGATAGATGATACATTTACGTCTGACCTTAAAAGTAAAAGTATCCGTATATCTTACATAATCCAAAGGAAACACATCGATAAAGATCCCTTTATGCGTATACACATCCCCTGTGATCCTTTCGATAAATACAGTGTCTTTTTTTCTTACTTTTGCAAATGACAGGAAATAAAAATCTTCATTATCTTCATCTTGGATCTCATATTTATCGTGCCCTTCCTGTTTCATGATCCGCAAAAACTCCATATAATCTTCTCTTGGCATTGCCACATCCATGTCGTCATCCCACGGGATAAACCCATGATGCCGATAAGCGCCCAGTGCGGTACCATATACAAGAAAACATAACAGACCATGCTCTTTACATACAGAGTATACGAAATCCAAGATCTCCACCAAAACACCATGCAGCTTTTCTAATCCCTCATCCATTCCTTATCACTCCCCCTTCTCAGTCTATCCAAGATACCCAGATAGAAAAATAGGCTCGCCACACTGGTACTGAAAAACAGACCATGTACAAAGATCGTATCCACCGCCATAACGATGACCAGCGATTTCCAAAATCCTCTTTCTTTCCCCGTAAACGCTCCACCTCTCAGATACAGGACCATGAGCATAAAAATATAGGCAATGCATCCCACGACGCCCCAGATCATCAAGATACTGAAATACCCATTGTGGAGAAACGGCAATGTAGGTTCAGTCGTCACCAGATAAGCTTTTCCACCCACATCCAATTGAGCGCCAAAACCACCGCCGAACATTTTCTCTATCATCCCAACATTCCGAAATTTCTGGATCTCACAATAAACTTCATATCCCCGCCAGTTCGTAACAATGGTAACATGATCCCACGGCTCCTGGTCATACGAGATCTCCGTAAAAGAATTCGATATCCTGTCTATATAATTCTGGAATATAGCAGGGAACGCTGTATATACTGCAATTGCACCCCCAACGACCAAAAAAATATACCTCAAGATCTTGACCGGATCTTTCTTCGTCCTCAGATATAATAAAAAAACGCATGCATTTAAGATCGTTATCCTAGAAAAATGTATCAGGATATCTGCAATAAGGATACACAGGCACCCATACACCCGTCTTTTTTTCAATAAGATCTCCTGGGGCAAAGACATATATAGGAATAATGTGATCAAAGTCAAGGGATATCCAGCACCGATCATACGGCGGAATTGATACAGGGACATCCCGGCCACCCCATTATACATGATCTGGAAAGCTCCGCTCATCAAATCGCAAAAAGATACTATGACCCCGGAAATAAACAGATCCATCAAGACCTTTTTTTTCTCTGCTGCCACATTTTTTCCTAACAGCCAGAATATAAACGGAAAAAGGACATAGATCATATCTTTCAGTACCTGCCTCGGCACATATCTCTGCAGGATCACATGATATATCCCAATGGCCATACCATTTCCCAAAAACCATATATAGATAGCAGCGCCTGGGAAAAGGGTCACCCTGCATTTATTTCCCCGCAAAAAGATCTCAAAGATCAGCATCGCCAGTAATGAGATAAACAACATCTCCATTGGCAAAAGGTATAGAAAACTGAAAACAAAAAGTATGATCAAAAAAGTTTTTTTCATTTTTTTATCATACGGATAAGATCCCGTATATCATATTCCAGGATCGAGATCTTCATCGCGCCCAAAAGGGACCAATACTTTATCCCTTTGAGCCCATTGTATTTTTTATGGTAATACGATCTTGCAGTATAGAGCATCCGTATCTGTTCACCTGTCTTTTTATATTTATTCTGTATGGACGCGGAATGCGTATGGATGTATCCTGCGTCCGTCACGATCCCGATCTTTCTGCCCCGATCCTCCAACTTCTTCGCCAGGATCCTTTCCTCGCAATATAAAAAAACCTTCTCATCAAATCCCCCAATCTTCACAAAATCTTCCATACGTATAGCAAAAAACGATCCTCTCAACACTTCCGCCTCTTGTACCTGTACAGATCCATCCAATCCTATCCCAAGCTTTTTCCTGCCAGATCTTCTCCATAAGAAAAAACACTCCCGATAGTCGTCCCAATATCCCATCCTTTTTCTCAGCGGAGGCCACGCCATCTCCCCAGCTCTCCTAAATTCCACACCTGACAGAGCGGCATAGTCTGTATCCCCAAACCGATCTAAGATCTTTTGGATATCCGCTTCCTCCACACGCACATCCGGATTTGCAAAAAAAATGATCTCCATCCCCACCTGCCTGCAGATCTCTGCGCCATGATCATTCCCAAAGGAATAACCCCCGTTCTTCCCACTCTGCACAACACAGACCTTTTCGCTACTCATTTTTTTCAATCTGTCAAAAGAACCATCTTTTGAAGCATTGTCCACAACTACAACGAGCTCTATATTATCATAAGAAGCGACTTTCTGTGCCAGCCTGCCCGTCATCTCCCAGGAATCATAGTTCAATATCACGAATCCGGTCCTCATGTATTTTTTCCCCACGTCTTTTGATCACCTTGGCCGGCACCCCGCCGATCACCACCTGATCAGGGAACTTACCAGCTACAACCGCATTTGCAGCTACCACGCATCCATCCCCCACCCTGGCTCCATCCAGAAAAACAGCGCCCGATCCGATCCAACAATCATTGCCGATAGCCACCCCCTGATGGGTGACCCCCTGCTCCCTGATCAGAACATCCAGATCATCATGATCATGTTCTTCTGCATGAAACCGGATATACTGGCCTGCGATCACATCCTCTCCGATCCTGATGCCTCCTGCTGCTCCAAAGAAGCAGTCATTGCTAAATGTACTCCTGTCACCAATGACCACACCTTTTCCCACGTGTTCTACGCTCCCCGTACACTCAATACGCGTCCCTCGCCCGAGTACCACGCCCTCACCAAGGATCACACCTGCCCTGGAGAGCGCATCAATATATACCCAGTCGTGCAGCTTTACCTTTCTGCCCAGACGGATCCGTCCCTTTTCCAATATTTTCACATGACGTCCTATGAACACAGACCTATCGATATTCCGCCTGCCAAAAGACAAGCATCTGCCCCGCACCAGCATTGTCCCATATTTCCATAGCAGCCTTACGATATACCACATGCTCATCTTCTTATCCAATTGACAATTTTCTTTTCCAGCGATCTTTAATGATCTACTGATCAGCTGCGTCTTTTCTACATATCTCTGCATCAAGATAACATTTATCCTCGATCTCTTTTGCCATATACTCTAACGTGGGTATATTTTGCTTTTCCAAGATGATCTCGTTCATCTCTTTCAACTGCCCGCTGGTCATCCTGCTCAATGTCTCATACAGTTTCTCAACAGTGATCCCTTCAATGATCACACCTGCCCCCTGTACCAAGATATCCCTGGCGCCCACATGACCGCTCATGAGCACTGGCACCCCATAACTCAATGCTTCCAGGACAACATATCCAAATGTCTCATACCAGATACTGGGTACGATGAGAAGATCCGTATCATCGAAAACCTTTTCCAGTTCCATATAAGTATACCTTTTGTTCCATCTCATATAAGGCGACATCTTTGTCGGTCTAAAGTAGATATCCAAACTAAACCGTTTGCCCTTCTCCCACAATCTATCAAGTGCCGCCTGGAGCAGAAAAAACCTTTCGCCTCCCCCTGCGGCCCCAGATAAGAGAGCCTGAGCCTATCTGGTGAAAACTCTTTTCTCTTCCTACGGTCCTGTATATCTTTATGGCTGAGCCCAATGACCACGGAATGGGGCAGATGGAAATACCTCTCATATACAGATCTGGTCACTGTACTGTTGTAATGGATCATATCCATTTTCTTTAAGAGAGAATGATAATATCGGCGCAGTCTCTTATGATCTTCTGCCGTTCCCACAACGCCATCCCCCTTATCTGACACATCCCCTCTCAGATACCTGTCCCGGTGATGCTCTCTCAATCTACAGACGATCGCCGTCTCTTTAAAGTTCCTGTAAAATACCGACTGTAATATTTTTATCCGCGCCATCGACAATGCCCCTCTGTTACATTCCCCGCAATCAGAACATCCTCCGACAGAAGGACATACCTGCCCATGACGCACCATGGTCACTTTTGGACATATGGGAAAATGATCGTGAGCGGTAAATACACAGCGTATCCCCATCTCTTTGGCAGTCTCCAGAAAACTCCTGTGCAATCCCATGAAAGTATGTACGTGGAGGACATCCGGCCGTAGATCCTCTAACAATCTTTTGTAGACCTCTCTCCCCGCATCCTCTGTAAACAAATGACATTGGGAGATCCCTTCATCGTATGGGACAGGGAGAGGGCCGCAGATCTCATAACTTTGGATCTGACAATATTCCCCGGCTTTTATCGAGACCCGCCGCCTGAAAAAGCCCATCCGCCCCGGCCATATCAACGCCACCTGATGTCCGTCCTCTTTCTGCTGTCCCAACAGATCCAGACAAAATTTCGTGGATCCGCCCGTCCTGTAAGGCGGGAACCCAAGTGCATAATGTAAGATCTTCAATATCTTCTCCTGCTTTCCAAAAAAAGTCTCTCATATTTTTCGCATATCTCTTCCCAGGTATAGCCGTCCGCTACACGTTTTTTGGCTCTGCTCGCCAATCCTCGCCGTTCCTCTTCCGTCATTTCATCAACCCTGTTTATGAGTGCCGACAGATCCCCTGGGCGTTTATCCCAATATAAAGCGCTGTCCCCTCCCACTTCCCGATTAAAGCGGACGTTGGACAGCAGATTCAGATCTGTACTGCTCATAGATTCCACCAGGGAGGGATTCGTCCCGCCTACCGTATGACCATGGATATATCCATATGCATTCGCCCTGATCTTTTTCAACAATCCCTGATCATAAACAGAGCCAACAAATTTGATCCGCCCATCCTTTTTGAAATGCAGCTCCCTCTCTAACCTCACATAAAATCTCTTATTGACCGTCGTGATGATCGCCAGATCCCGTTTTGTCCTCGATGCCATAAATTCCCGTATCATGATCTCATACGAATTTTCTGGTACAAACCTCCCCACGATCAGGTAGTATCCCTTTACTTTTAGACCTTTTTCCGAACACCACTCTTGAAATCTCCAGTCGTCCTCTGTCGATCCACCTGAGACCTGATCAGCGCCATAGGCGATATACATTGTACAGGGTCTGTATCTTGCATACTCATTCTTTATATACGCCTCGATATGTCTGCTGTCACAGATCATCAGATCTGCGTGTTTCACCATGAGCCGCTCTGAAAACTTCCAATATCTCCTGATCAGATAACACCATTTTTGCCTCATCCACTCATGTCCATCCGGATTGACATAGATCACGCCGCCCAATCTGTGGATCTGTTTTTTAAAAAAACTGATAAACGGCCCTATCCTGCATGCCAGCACATAAAATATGGGTCTCCTTATATCCGGATGTTCTCTGCAGTGATCGATACACCGCTGCAATGCCAGCATATCGTAAAGTACCGCCTTTGCCGGCCCGATATCAGGGACCGCCAGGACAAAACATCTTGCCCCATGATATCTATACTGGCGATCACGCGTCCCCATCCCTGCAACATGATAGATGAGCCGATCACTCACCTTGTACTGTGTGAGTTTTTCCACAAATGTTTCCAGACCCCCATAGCGGGCAGGTATCCCCTTTGAGCCGATAATAAAACAATGTTGGTTTTCTTTTTCTATCTCTTTTCCCATAACTGCCTTTTTATAGCTGCTTTTTGATAAATATTATATATCGATCATGTAGTTTTTTCAACATTTTTGTGGGATCCATATACGATCGTGTTGTATTATGCAGATAAACTTGTTATAATCCATAATAGATAACGATCTATCAGATATGAGCGGAACACAAAACAAGACAGGGAAGATCAAATGAACGAAAAAGAAATAAATTTCCATGACCTATTTTTCCAGATCATGCTCCATTGGCGCAGTATGATACTTTTCATACTCATCGGCGGGATCGTATCCAGTGCATCCACTTATATGCATCTGCGTTTATCATCTGCTGATACGCAGGACGGACGATCGGAAAAAGCCATCCGATCGGAATTAAAAAAAAGCATGACACAGACAGAGCTGTCCGCCGTAGAGCAAGCATTGTTGAATGGATATTCCTGCCAGAAATGGCAGGCTTACATAGAAAGCTCCGCACTCATGGCTCTGGATCCTTCCCAGGTGTATCAGGCTGATCTGGTCTATGCCGTCAAGGCAGCCAAGGATTCTGCAGATCCGACAGCCATATATTTAGATCTTTTAGCGACAAACGATATGCATAAATTTGTAGCCAAGAAGACGGATCCCATCACGCTCGCCGATGCACACGAACTGATCCATGTCCTGGATCCCAATCCATTTACGCAAAAACAGGAAAACTCTTCTTTTCGGATCACGATCATCGCCGGAACAAAAAAAATCTGCACAACTATGTCTACAGCAGTCCAAGAGTACATTAAAACACTCCATAAATTGACTAAAAATACATACGGCCCTCATGATACCATTCTCTTACAAGATAATATGGCCAAGATCGTCAGCACTTCTTTGCTGCAGGAACAGATAGATATGCGCAGTAAGATCACTCGTTTGAACACTGAGACAGCAGATCTTATGAAAGATTTCTCAGAAATACAGACTCAATACTATCAATTGTGTACACCCAATATTGATAATGTCTCATCAAATACCTCGAAAAAAGAAACAGCGCCTGCCGCGCCATCCACATACTTAAGATCCTCTGTATGGGGCGTATTATTTGCTATGATCCTCTACATTTCCATCTTGTTTTTTGTCTATATCACAAATAAGAGGTTACAGTATACAGATGATCCTGCTGATCTGTATCAGATCCCAGCATTAGGACATATACCAGCAGATCATAGACACCGGAACTTTCTTGACCATATAGACCATTGGCTCCGTGTCCAACGGGATAAAGGCCGATGCCTGATCTCTGCCAAACAAGCCATCCCCCTCTCTGCTGCAGCCATACACGTGACTGCACACAAAAAAGGCTTCCGCCACATAGATGGGATCAGCTGTCGCCCCATATCTAAAAACACAGCTAAAATAGAAGATGAGATCCGGTACATCTTAAATAAATATGATATAGGATTCCAGACCACCGACAATATCCTATACAACGCCGACTCTCTAGAACAGTTATGCACGATGCAAGCCGCCGTACTGATCGAAAAAGCTGGTTCCGTGTATTATAAAGAACTCCAACAGGTACTGAGAGCCCTCCAGCAGCAGGACGTCTGTGTGATAGGGATGATCATTATCGAATGACCCCAGCCAGACCCTCCACACCATTTTTATCTTTACGGAGCCAAGCTATTATGATAGGATAAAACATAACTTACACAATACAAAGGGAGCAAGACCGGATCATGAGAAGAACAAAGAAGAGATTAGCAGAAGATTTTGCAGCATTACTCACACAGACACACGCCGAGATCAAAAAATCCATGGAAGAAGACAACCCTGCCATCGCTATGGGATTATTAGAGCAATGCCAGGACGGCGCTGTCAAATTAGGAAACATGATCGAGAGCGAGGAGGGGGAAGGTGCGCCTACAGTCACCATACTGGAAGATTACTGTGAGTCTGTCTATCAGCTTTATGAAATACTCCGCACGGATCTTCCAACAGACCCCGTCAGTGCGTATGAAAACTTATGCGGATCACTCTCCTTGATCCAAAAGAGCATACAAAATGATATCAAGATCTCTAAGGAAGCTGTCTTTCTCCCCTATAAGGCTTCCATGTGGGATTCCCTGGAGAGTGTATGGGAAGCGGCCAGGGAAGATCCTGACTGGGATGTATATGTGATCCCGATCCCCTACTACGACAGGGCGCCAGACGGGAGTTTTCGCGAGATGCATTATGAAGGCGACCAGTACCCTGACCAGGTGCCTGTCACAAGATACGATACATTTGACTTTTCCGCACATATGCCGGATATGATCTTCATCCACAATCCGTACGATGATCTGAACTATGTGACAAGCGTACACCCTTTCTTTTATTCTAAGAATTTAAAAAAATATACAGAAAAACTGGTCTATATACCATATTTCATATTGAACGATCCAGACCCTCGGAACACAACAGCCGCTGAAAATATAAGACATTTCTGTGATGTTCCCGGCGTCTATAATGCCGACCAAGTCATCGTCCAATCAGAAAACATGCGGCAAGTGTATGTGGATATACTGACAGAAAAAACCGGCGAGGACACAAGGCCATACTGGGAAAAAAAGATACTCGGACTCGGCTCCCCCAAATATGATAAAGTGGCGACCACAAGAGAAAGCGACCTCACCATTCCAGAACAGTGGAAAGATATCCTCTACAGACCAGATGGGAGCAGAAAAAAAGTGATCCTTTACAACACGAGTGTAGGTGCCTTACTGGAGAAAGATGAGCAGATGCTAGAAAAGATAGAGAACGTATTCCATATATTCAAGTCCCGGCAGGAAGATGTGGCCCTATTATGGCGCCCCCATCCCCTGATAAAAGCCACGATCAGCTCCATGCGCCCTCGATTATGGGAAAAATATCAAAAACTCGCGGATCGATACAGAGCAGATGGATGGGGGATCTACGATGATTCCGCTGACCTGGACAGGGCTATCGCATTATGCGATGCTTATTACGGCGATGGGAGCAGCCTGGTACAGCTGTGCCAAAAAGCAGGCAAACCTGTCATGATACAGGATGCAGAGATCTTGGAAGCAGCCGAAGATGACTGAGCCTTTATGCTCACAGAGTACCGGCTGAAGGGCCACTTTCCAGAACAGTGGATAACTCACAGAAGTGGCCCCTGCAGACCAGTCACTGTACCCCCATGATCTTACAGTGATCTTCCGTCTTATCTCTCATGATATGCAGGCCCTGTTCCAGCATTTCCATGGGCAGACGATGGGTGATCAGTTCCGCCGGAACTATCCGTCTGTCTGCGAGCCGCTCCAGGACATAATGCCAGTCATCTCCAGGGTCATGGGTAAATGATGAATTCCATGTACCCAGTACAGTCAGCTGCTTGCGCAAGATCTTCCAGTATACTTCTTTAGCAAGACACATATCCGAATAAGGATTCCCCACCAGCATCACCTTTCCGACAGGTGCCGTATAGTCTAATGCCTGCGCCAATGTCTCATTTTTCCCCACACATTCAAAGAATACATCAGCGCCATTGCCGTTGGTATGCTCCAGGAGCCATCTCTCGAGATCCTGCTCTTTTGCATCATGATATGAAGACGCCTGGATACCCATTTTCAAGACCGCCTGCCTCTGGAACTCTTTATTGCCGATGGCAAGTATATCCTGGATCCCGGCTTCTTTAAGGAACATGACCAGCAAAAGCCCGATCGTCCCAAGCCCGCAGACCACAACTGTATCTGCTGGTCTCACAGCGATCCGACGCATAGCGTGGACAGCCACCGCCATCGGTTCCATCATAGCAGCTTCCTCAAAAGAGACATGCTCCGGGAGTTTGATCAGATTGTCTGCAGGAACGGCCACATATCCTGCAAACCCTCCATCCCTGCGGGATCCGAGATAACTGTAGTGCCTGCACATTTCATACTGTTTTTTCCGGCAGGTTGCACATGAGTGGCAGGGTATCAGGGGAAAAACACCTACCCGCTGCCCGGTCAGCGCTCCATCCACAGCCGCCCCGGTCTCTGTCACGATGCCGGAAAACTCATGTCCCGGTATCAAGGGAAAAGAATAAGTCCCTGTCTGATATATCCGCGGGATATCTGAGCCGCAGATCCCTGCCGCTCTCACCTGGACTGCTACTTCATCTGCTCCCAATACAGGCTCTCCTACCGTCTCATGCCGCAGATCATGGACACCGTGTAAAACCCACGCTCTCATTTCCCGTCCTCCTCAAAAAATAGTCTAGATCCTCTTTTGTCGTGATCTTGATGTTCCCCTCGTCCCCGGGGATCATAACGATATCCATCCCAGCCAGGACAGCAGGCTCTGTAGACCCCTTGATCTTCAAGATCTCATCCGGCAGCAGCCGCTGGTTCGCCTCACAGTAACTCCCCAGTCGGAACAGTTCCGGAGCCTGCCCCGCAAAGACCCGTTCCCGGTCCAACAAAGACGAGATGGTCTTTCCATCCGTACTGAAATAGACAGTATCCTTCATCGGCAGCACAGGGATCACACCATCATGGCCCTCTGCGGCATCCAGGCAGGCTGTGATCATCCCCTCGGACAAAAGAGGGCGGGCAGCGTCGTGTATCAGCACATAGTCCGATGGATCCGCGTATCCCCGGATATCCTGGAGTCCATGCAGGATAGAGAGCTGTCGATTCTCTCCCGGGGCTGAAAACCCTTTAAATTTTTCATCCAGCCCCTCTTCTGACAGCCATTTTCTCACCTGTCCCTGCCAGGGCGGGCTGGCCACGATCTGTATCCCATCGATCCTCCCGTGATCAGATAATCGTTGGAGACAATACAAAATGATCGGGCGTCCGCCCACCTCTATATATTGTTTGGGTATATCCGAACCCAGCCTGATGCCGGTACCCCCAGATAAGACCAATGCTACATTCATCTTCTGATCCTTTTTATCTTAAAACCGCAGTTCACGGATATTCTGCAGAGTCTCCGCATACGGCTTCTGTTTGCCAAATAAGAGCGTCGTGCCGAGTACAAATCCTTTCACACCTTTTGGTGCATACTCACGGATCTTGTCCGCGCCGCATGCCCCATCCCAGTAGATCTCAAACTTCATATCGTCTTTCATAGAGAGGAGTTTCGTGATCTTTTTCCCCACATAAGGCAGATACATCTGCCCCGCATTGCCTGGGTTCACCGACATGACAAGTACCTTTTTCACGATCCTGAGCATCTCCATGACCGTTTCTACAGAAGTCCCCGGATTGATCGCGATACCCGGGATCATGTCTGCATCAATGATACTCTGCAAGGTCGTAGATGGATGATATTCAGCTTCCGGATGGATGTAAACGGTGTCCCCTGGCCGCAGGTTACGCAGAAACAGTCCAATGTGGTTGTTGGGATGCTCGATCATCAAGTGTACATCCAAAGGTTTGGATGCAGTATTTGCTATGTACCGCATATCATTTAAAGACATGGCAAAATTCGGCACATACCGTCCATCCATTATGTCGATATGATAGGAATCGATACCGCCCTCTGCCAAGTCACTGACTTCTTTCTCCAGATTGCCGTAATCAGCACACATCATGGATGCCATCAATTCAAACTTCATTCCTGTCCCCTCTTCTATGTCATTTTTCATATATCATGATCGCCTCTGCCAGATCATTATATCACGGCACACCTCTGCCTTCAATGGTATCGCCGCTTTCTGCTCATCTCCTGCCCGCGCGATATCTTATCCATCGCTCCACCAAGAGATCGGTCCCAGTCATCCCTGCTTTTTAAAACATATTTAAAAACAGGAAAGTCCAATAAAGTTTAACATATCCGTCCTGGATCTTCAATACATCTATCCAACCAAAAACAAGGATGGTGCGCATGATCCCACCATCCTTGGCCTATGACCGCTATCTACTTTTACCACCCCATCGCTCCCTATAATAATATGCCGCCTGTTTGGGCTGCCGCTGCCTGGTGAAGATACCTTTCTTATTCCCATTCATCCGCAAGATCCCTTCTGTAGTCTGGAAATCTGCAAAATTCCAGACCAGCTCCCCTGCCACGAACGGATAAGAGTCAAACACCCTGTGGCACATCTCCAGATATTCCAGCTGGTACTCCTGGCTCCACATCACCGAGGGCAGTTTATGCTCCGCAGGATTCGTATCCGCCCCATATTCTGTAAAGACCACTGGTCTGTCAAGTTTCTTTGCCTCCCATGCATCCAGCTCCTTCCGGAATGCCGCTTCCGCGTCCGTGATCTCATAGCCGCCCATCAGATACCATCCATAATAACGATTCAGAGAGAGGAAGTCGCTGAACTGGTAACATTTACAATTATGGGGCAGGGAATTCATGATCATGGCAAAAGTCCGGGGACGTTTCTGCGGATCCGCTTCCCAGGCTTTGGCAAATACTTTTTCAAAATACGGGACAGCCGCCTCATCTGTGGTCTCCGGCTCATTCAGCAGACTCCAGGCGATGACACAGGCGTGGTTCTTATCCCGGCAGATCATATCCTCCACACACTGCAGATGCTCCTCAAGGAGCTGCGGGATCGTATCCTCCCGGAAGAACGCCGTCTTTTTCCCCGTGGAAGCCTCCATAAAATTCATCAAGCTCTTAAATAACCCCACAGCAGCCACCTCATCGATCACCAGCATCCCCTCCCGGTCCGCCATCTGGTAGATCTCCTCGCTGTAGGGATAATGGGACGTGCGGAAACAATTGGCGTTGATCCATTTCATACATTCAAAATCCCGTTTCATCACGCCCATATGGAAGCCGCGGCCCACGATATCGCTGTCCTCGTGCTTGCCAAACCCTTTCAGATACACTTTCTCGCCGTTCAGCAGGATATCCGTCCCTTTGATCTCCACTGTGCGGATGCCGATCTCATCATAATACTCGTCGATCAGCGTGTCCCCATCCATGATGCGGATCACAAAACGGTACAGATAACCGTCCCGTATCCCCCACTTGTGGACATGGGGTATGCGCAGCTCCCCTTCCTTTCCCGTACAGGAAGCGACTTTTTCAGAAAGAGCATCAAAGACATCCACCGTGACCAGATGCTCCCCGGTTGTCTCTACCGTATAATGGACCACCGCGTCCTCCCCTTCGAACCCGTACACCAGAGAAAGATCCTCGATATGTTCTTTGGGATAGGCGATCAATCTCACCGGCCTCTGCAGTCCTGAATAATTAAAAAAATCAAAATACGGGCTGGACATCTTCTTCCCATTGCTCAGCACCTTCGTCTCCCCGCAGGGGATACTGGTCACATTCAACTCATTATTGACCAGGACTACCACTTTATTATAGGCGTTATACTGCACCGTATCGGTCACCACCGCCAGGAAAGGCAGAAAACCGCCCTCATGGGAAACCGCTTCCTTTCCGTTCACATATACTTTTGCCCGGTGGGTGGCACATCCAAAACGGACAGCCACTTCCTTCCCTTCCCACTCTCCCGGTACGAACACATCTGTCTCGTACCACACATCCCCGGTAAACTCCCGCATATCTTTATCTGTGTAAAGATCCTGGAAACTGGCCGGTACAGGGATCAGATCCGGTCCCGGCAGCCCTTTTGTCCAGCCTTTCTCAAGCCCTTCCTGCCGCTGGTCTGTCCTGAACTTCCACATACCGTCCATGCTCACCGCCCGCCGTACGACGGTATCCCTCGGATATAACATCTGACACGTCCTCATAAAAGATGCCCTCCCTTTTCTCGCCTTATCTAAATATACATGATGACAGTATGCGCGATCCCCGTAAAAAACATACTAAAGATCTTAAAGGTTTACAAACATCCTCTAAAGTTTTTTATGGATACTATTTGATTTTATAGACTATCGTATCGACAAGCTGACTTCTGTAATAAAGTATGCCGGATATTTTGTCACTCCGCAAGGCGGAGGAATGTGGCGTACCGGTGGCTACGGCGATCAACAGTGCTATGTGCCAGTGGCATATGTTCAGCACGGACTGGAACGAAGTATAGACCAACGCGGCAGATGGCCGATAACATTTACGGCCACCTCTACCCAAATGGACATGGGGAGGCGGCCGATAAGTTGGACCCGATAACAGTGCCAGAAATAGTGCCAATGGGGATCTTTCAATATCTCCCGGAAAATATATCAGCGGTCAAAGTGTACGCCGTTCCAATACACACATTCTTTCATCTTAGTCTCCGGCAGGAGTCCAACGCCCTCCAGCGCCCATTTCTTATATTCTGCAAAACCCACCCGGTCGATGATATAACCGATGTGTTCTTTTCCGCCCGGCGCTTTTGGATCGATGTATTCTTTCACGAAGCGGTATGTATTCAAGATGATCTTCACGATGGTGTCTTCGTCTGTCCAGAGGAGGAAATCCTCACCCAGTCTGGGATTCCTCTTTCCTGTACGGCCCATGAGGGTCAGTTTATAATACTTCTTTTTACTGCGGGTGAAAGCCCTGGTGGGACACTTAGTCACGCAGACGCCGCAGCCGATACATTTCTCTTCATCCCGGATGATCTTATAGTTTTCCATGCGCAGTGCGTCCACGGAGAGGCTCTTGCAGCCTTTGATACACGCCTTGCAGCTCACACAGCGGCTGGGATCGTACTGGGGCATGGTCATGCCTATGATCCCGAAGTCGTGGAGGCGTACTTTTCCGCAGTCGTTTGGGCATCCGGTGAGCGCGATCTTGAAATGCAGGTCGTTGGGAAAGATCTCTTTTTCTATCCTTTTTGCAAATTGGGATGTATCATAATTTGCAAACGGACAGACGTTGTTGCCGATACAGGCGCATACGTTTCTTGTCCCGGAGGCGGGATAGCCTGTGCCTCGGTTTTCCTGGTTGATGTCCAGGAGTTCGATGATCGGCTGGAGCATCTCGTTGATAGCGTCCATATCTTCCAGGCGGATCCCCTCGATCTCAAATCCCTGGCGGGTGGTCAGATGGACGATGCCGTTGCCGTATTTCTCTGCGATCTCCTGTACCAGTCCTAAGATCTCAGCTTTGAGATAGCCGCCGGGGACACGGATGCGGGATGCGCCTTCGCCCCTGACTTTTCCGATCCTGAATGCATTTTTTTTCGCTTTTTTTGTATTGATATCCAAACCCATCTCCTCACCTCCTAATCGATCAGGTCTTTGCCTTCGGCATAGTTGAACACCGGTCCGTCCAGGCAGATATATGTGCCGTCCATTTTACAGTGGCCGCATTTTCCCAGACCGCAGCACATCTTCCGCTCATGGGAGATCCAGATATTTTCCTCCGGTACGTTCCGTTTTAAGATCTCCATGATCGTAAACTTGATCATCACGGGCGGTCCTACGGTGATAAATACAGTATTCGGTATATCGGTAAGAGGCAGATCCGGGATGTATTTCGTCACCATGCCGATGAGTCCGTCGTAACCTTCCGGGGCAGAATCCACAGTCTTGATCACTTTGATCGTTTTTTCCCAATCTTTGAAGTCTTCTTTGAAAAGGATGTCTCCCGGGGATCTAAATCCAGCGATCAAAGTTGTCTGTACGGCGTCTTCCGGATGCCGGGCAAAATAGTCCACGATGCCTTTTACCGGTGACAGTCCTGTGCCGCCTGCGATCACCACCACTTCCCTGCCTTTGAACTTCTCCACGTCAAAGCCGTTCCCATAAGGGCCGCGGATCAGGAGAGTGTTCCCTTCATAGTGTCCAAATATCTTGTTGGTCACTTTTCCCACTTTGCGGATGGTCAGATCTATAGTGTCTTTGCCGATACCACTGACAGAGATAGGCGCTTCTCCGTATTTGGGGATGGAAACCTCGAAGAACTGCCCAGGCTTTACGTCCCCTGAAAAACTCATACGGAATGTGTATTCAATATCTGTATGCTGGATGATCTCTTTGACCTGGGAAGGAAAAGGGATATATTCATTTTTCATTTAGGCTTCCTCCTTTGCGAGTTTATCGATCAGGGATGCGTAAGATATGTATTCCGGACAGACCGTGTCGCAGCGGCCGCAGCCTACACACATAGGATAGCCGAACCTTTTTTCAAAGTCATAGATCTTATGCATGACTTTAAAGCGCATCCGTTCTCCCTGGGTCTTGCGGAAATCCACGCCTCCCGCGATCTCTGTGTATCCGTCCACCTGGCAGGAAGCCCAGACTCTCCGGCGTTCTCCCACGTTTTCGTTATCGCGGTACAGGATATCCTGCATGGTAAAGCAGGTACAGGTGGGACAGACGAAATTGCAGCGGCCACAGCCGATGCAACGGCTCCCGTATTCTTCCCAGATAGGTTTGGCAAAACTATCCACAGACAGGTTCTTGGGGAGCGTCACCTTTTCAGCGTTCTCTGTCACATATCCCGGCGTCACATCACAGGCTTTTCCATCTTCTTTTTCAAAATAAGCCTGCAGATCTGGATCTTTGCAGTCGATGGAAACAGTCTCGCCAGATAGCCTTAGATATAGATCGTAGTCCTCTGAGCGGTTTGTCCCCATGCTGGCGCAGAAACCATTTTCACAAGTCTCACTGCATCCCATCAGCACGAAGCTGGCTTTCTCCCGCAGACGTTTATAATAGAAGTCCTCCGGGCCGTTTTCCAGATAGATCGTATCCAGCTTCTTCAATGCGTGCAGATCGCAGCTTTTTAAGAAGATCAGTATCTTCTTTTCACCGCAGGATGGGACGGTCGTCTCGTTTTCTGTAAAATAAAACAATGTCTCATTGACTGCCAGGAGTACTTCTTTGAATGAGTAGTCAGACCTGCGCTCCCACTCGATCTCATCCAAGGTGTTGACTTTCCCGTAACGGATCACATCCGTATCAGAAAAACACCCTTCCCCGGCAAAAACCTTCGGCGCGAAAACATCATAGTCCTGCCCCAGCTGCTCGAACACTCTATCGGCAGCTTCTCTTGATACCTGATATCCCATAGGCTTTCTCCTTTATAAAATGATCTGTTGCCTGTCATTATAGGGATAACGGCAAAAAGATTCCGTGACGATCGTCACAGGATACGCGATCTATTCCCGCATATGAAAAACGGCCATCCGTTCCATATCCGGGATATAGATCTTCTTTTTTTCCATGAGGATCAGGCCCTGGCCTGTCAGTTTTTTGCAGACTCGGGAGGTACTCTCCCTGGGCGCGCCCAGCAGGTCCGCAAGGAAAGTGACCGTCAGATCCATATCGATCAGGATCCCTTTGTCCGTCTGCCGGCCGAAATCCCGGGCCAGTTTCCAGAGTTTTGAGGCAAGCCTGCGCTCCAGGTAGATGCTGCCCACGGTATTTTTTAACTGCCGCTCCAGGCGGGACAGCTTCCGTTCCTGGTAGGAAAAGAGCGTCTTCGTGAGCTGATGATCCTTTTCCATAAGGGAAAGGAGGTCTTCCCGCCGTATGAGGTATAACTCACAGGGTCCCATCGTCTCACAGTAAATGGTGTTGGCGTCATACAGAAAGCTGTCGTTGGCAATGTTATCCCTGCCCAATATGAATAAGATCTTCTTTTTTCCACATTTTGTCAGGGTGTAGATCTGGACTTTGCCGCTCAATATAAAATATATATGGGGAGCTTTTTCCCGTTCGCGGAGACAGAGATGCCCTTTGGGATAAGAGACTCTCTTGCCGAGCTGCAGGAACTGGCGGCGGGTATCGTCCTTAAGCCCTTCCAGTATCCACATTTTTTCGATCTCTATATGTTCTCCCTCCTATTCCTTTATATTAAAACATGTTTAAAACCTCAAATATCGTTAGATCACAGAAAAAAGCGTTTTAAGGGGTCCGGGGGAAATCCGCAATCCCCCGGCGCTTTTGGTACTTTTTTCGCAGAAAAGTACACAGAAAAATCTGAGCAGTCGCAGATCATATCAGATATTTAGTAAATCCAAACTATTTACAGAGTTTTTTGTTTTATAGTACACTCTAAGATCAATAATAACATTGTTTTGGAGGATTGTATAGGATAGGATCCTCCGTATGATCAGCGGGCTGTCAGTGCAGGCAGTTCGATGATCTTTTCACAGACCTTTTCTGCCAGGGCCATATTATGGGTGACCACGATCATCCCCAGATGCCCTTTCTTTGCAGCCTCCAGTACTTTCTGCCAGATCTGCGCCTGTGTGATCACATCCAGCATGGTGCTGATCTCATCACAGATCAGGAACTTTGTCCCAGGCCCCAGCACTCTGGCGATACAGAACCGCTGCAGTTCACCGCCGGAAAGTTCTGAGGGCCAGCGTTTCAACCATTCTCTCTCGATCCCCATGTCCTGCAGCGTCTGTCCATCCACCTGCCAGCCCTCGTTGACGATCCTCGCCATCTTCCAGCGGGGATCCACTGCCTTTTCCGGATGCTGGCTGATCATCTGCACCGGGCAGGATCCTTTTTTCGGGAGTGGACGGCCATCCCACAGCACCTCCCCTTCTTCCGGCTGGATATACCCCGCCAGGATCTTCGCCAGCGTACTCTTTCCATACCCGGACGGGCCCACAAGGGCCACTCTCTCCCCCGCCCGCACCGTCAGATCCACATCCCGGAGGATCCACGGCCTGTCCTTCCCATACCGGTAACTGATATGTCTCGCTTCAAGTTGCATGGACACAGCGCACCTCCCCATCCCGTATCCTCCGCATTTCCATCTCTCCTGCGCACTCTTTGCTGCACGCAGAGCATCTGGGGGCAAACAGGCACCCTTCAGGCAGACTGCCCGCATAGGGCTGGAATCCTTCGATCGGCTTAAAACTATTTTGCGGCAGCGCATCAATAAAGGCTTTGCTGTACGGATGGCGCAATGCCTCTTTCCCCGCCAGAAAATCTGTCACCGGAGCGATCTCCACGATCGTCCCCGCATAAAAGACAGCAATCCTGTCCGCCACCTGGAAAGCCAGGTCGATGTCATGGGTGATCAATAGCACGCCGCAGCCTTCATCCGCCAACTGGCGAAAATCCCGCAGGGTCTCCATCGCAACCTCCTCATGAAGCCCCGGTGTAGGCTCATCGGCCACGATCAGCCGCGCCTCCTCCATGACCGCCGTGGAGATCAGGACACGGCGGGCCATGCCGCCGGACAGCTGGAAGGGATACATCCGCTCCACCTCTTTCCCCAGGTGATACCGGGCAAAAGCTGCCTCCTGCTTTTCTTTCGTCCCCCGTATACCGATCACCTGTCTGTCCACACGCATCAGTGGGTCCAGATAGGCCAGCGATTGGGGGATGAATGCGATCTCTTTTCCCCTGAGGGCTTCCTGGCGTTCTTTATCGAGCAGCTCCCCTCTGTAGTGGATCTCACCTTTCACACGGGCATTTCCCGGCAGGATGCCCATGACTGCGTGTGCCAGGATACTCTTCCCGGATCCGCTGGATCCGACCACAGCCAGGATCTCCCCGGGATAGACTCCCAGGCTGAGCTTATGGAGGACCTCCAGATCCTTTTTTTGCAGGCCTCTCTCATACATACTGAAGGACACACTGAGTCCCTGCACATCTAACAACGGTGTCCTCTCCTTTTTTTCTCTCATCTCATACTCCTTATTCATTACCGCTGTCCGGGTTCCATAAACGCTTCAGATCCTCTCCGATCCTGTCAAAGAGCATGATCGCCGCCAACAGCATGATCCCCGGGAACAGGGCGAGCCACCATTTTCCTGTAGCGATATGCTTCATAGATTCTGACAGTATCACCCCGATCGCCGGCTCTTCCGCCGACAATCCGAAGCCCAGAAATGTGATCGAAGCCTCATGCATGATGGCGTGGGGGAACAGTAAGATCACTCCGATCAGATAGACCGGGAGCACGTGGGGCAGGATATGTTCCCTCGCCACCTGCATCCGTGACTTTCCCAATCTGTATGCCGCCTGCACATACTGCTCCGACCGGATCTGCAGGACTTCCGCCCGTACGATACGGGTCAGCTCCGGCCAATGGGTCAGAGCCACCCCGACCATCACGCCCTTCATACCCCGCCCCAGCATAAATGAGATCAGGAGTAAGAGTACCAGATGGGGCATACCCATACACAGATCCACACACCAATTTACGAAACTGTCCAGCTTCCCTCCGACCACCGCTGCCGCCACGCCAGCCGCCAGCGCGATAAAAGAACTGACCACAGAAGCGATCACTCCGATCACGATACTGGTAGACAATCCTTTCACACAGCGCAGGAGCATATCCCGCCCCATAAAGTCAGTCCCAAAAAGATGCCCCGCGCCCGGCGGCAGGAATTTCACACTGTAATCCACCGCATAAGCCTCCGGATCCATCAAAAGCCCCCACACCAGGATCCCCGCCAGATAAATGAGGGCCAGGACCATATACACCAGGATCTTTGTCCGCGTATTCCACTGTATCCGTTTCCTATCCATCCGCCCGTCCCTCCTTTATCCTTGGATCCAACAGCCCATACAGGATATTCGCGATGAGATTCCCTGTAAACACGAACACCGCGCTGAATACAGCGATGCCTAAGAGCAGCGGCACATCACCGGACAGGCCCGCCGTCGTGAGCGCGCTCCCGATCCCCGGATAGGAGAATACGGATTCTGCCAGGGCGATACCGCCAAAAAGCTCACTGAAAGCTGCAAACTGTACGGTGACCGCCGGAAGGGCGATATTCCGGATACCATGGCGCAATACCAACTGAGCGGTGTCCTCCCCCCTGGCCTTTGCAAAGAGGATAAACCCGCTGTCCATGATCTCGATCAGCTTCTGCCGGGTATATAATGTGATCTTGCTGATCCCCAGCACACCCAGTGTGAGAGATGGCAGGACCAGATGCCAGATCCGATCCTCCAGCGTCACATCCTGGGCCAGTTTACCCATGGGCGCCGCAAGTCCGATGGGGAACCATCCCAGCTGTACGGCAAACAGGCTCAAGACCAGCAGCCCCACCCAGAATGTGGGCGCAGACTGCAGGGCCAGGCAGAAGACCTTGATAGCCTTATCCCACAGAGAGCCTTTTCTCACAGCGGCAAAGATGCCTGCCAAGAACCCCAGGACACCGGAAAATGTCCATGCGATCAACATCAGGACCACTGAATAGGAAAACCTCTCCTTGATCACCGTCTTGACCGGTTTTTTGAAAGCAATGGATGTCCCCCAGTCGCCTTTGAGGAAATTCCCCGCCCAGGCTGTGAACCTCTCTACTGGCGGGTCGTCCAATCCCCAATGTTCCGTGATCTCATCCCTGGCTTCCTGGGACAGTGTGGAATTTGTCCCGATATATGCGGTCAGCGGATCTATAGGTGACGATGTGACCAGCACGAAAGACAGGACGCTGACCGCCGCCAGCAATGTGAGCATCCTAAATACCGTCCCCGCTATGTATCTTGACCGGCTCATCTCAAACTCCAATCTTTCATATTACAGATGATCGGGATCCCATGCCCATGGGGATGGGGGATCTGTGTATCCACAGAGATATCCAGACGATCACTGACAAAATAACAATGTTCGATATTAACGATGAACAGATAGGGATACTCTTCTGCATAGACAGCCTGGGCTTCTTTCCATTTTGCGACGGCCTCACTGTGTTCCGCAGCGTCTATGGCGTCGCCGATCAGTGCATCCACTTTCTCATTCTCATAGGCTGGCTTGTTGTCAAAATCTCCTCTCAGGATCCCTCCTGAATTGAAGAGCTGATCGATGACGATCGGATTAAACTGACCGAATCCCCATACCACACCGCCTGTATTGGATGTATCGTAGATCTCATCCCAGCTCGTCTGTTTGACCACGATGGATATGCCAAGCTCTTTGGCCTCCTCCGCCACAGCTACCGCCAGGTTATACCGGTCCTGTTCATCAGAAGGCGTATAGACTTCAAATCCACATTTGACGCCGTCTCTTTCCCGGATACCGTCTCCGTCATGATCCACCCATCCAGCTTTTTCAAGGAGTCCCCGCGCTTCCTCCGCCTGGCCGTCCACAGCCTCCGGCGCGTTTCCCCATTCCAGATTCCTGGTAAAACCATAGGCCGGACGCCCCACTCCGTTGAAAGCATTCTCAATGATCCGTTCCCGATCGATGCCGATGGAGAGCGCCTTGCGGACATTTACATCCGAAGTGACATCATTACCCACCTCCACCTCCTTGCCGTCACGGTCTTTCATGACCTGTCTTGGCTGGCAGGGGAGGCTGATATTGCGCACATCCATCGTCTCCAGCTCCTCTATATGCATCCCTTCGATCTCTTCCGACACATAATTTGGCTGGACCATCACGATATCCAGCTGCCCGGACTGGGCATTGGAGAAAGCCGCTTCATTGTCCATATCCACAAAGGTCACACGCTTGATCTTAGGCGCGCCGTCAAAATACTCTTCGTTCGCCTCCACGATCAACTGCTGCTCCGCGTTATACTGTACAACTTTCCACGGCCCTGTGCCTATCGGCTTTTCATCAAAAGCCGCACTGTCATACCCGTCGCTGGGCACGATCCCTAGCTGGGCCGCGGCATCCAGGAACGGCGAGTAGGGTTCCTTTAACGTAAAGACCACTGTGTCCTCCTTCGGTGCCTCCACGCTTTCCAATTTCGTCAGATCCACGTCCTCGTTGTCCCCCTGGTTTTCCATGACCGTTTCATATGTAAAGACAACATCCTCCGCTGACAGATCCGACCCATCCTGGAATTTGATCCCATCTTTCAGATGAAATGTATATGTCAAGGCATCCGGCGATACCTCCCATCCTTCGGCCAGATCACCTTTATAACTGGAGTCCGGCGTGACACTGAGCAGCGCATTGTTGGTAAAAGCATACCCGTATGCGTAAGCCCCTTTGACAGGATCCAAAGATCCATCCCAGAATCCGTGGCCCACATAACAGACGATACTATCTTCTTCCTTTGTCGGAGCCGCTCCCTGACCGATATCCTGCACATCTTTTTTTCCGCAGCCGGCGGACAGGGATATAGCCATGACCGAAGCCACTAAGGATGCCCATGTTTTTTTCCTCATGTTCTTCTCCTTTACTTTTGATAAGTGAAAGGGCCGCTGTCCGGCAGCCCTTCCTCAAGAGGTAAAAAGTGCTGTGAGTGAGTTCGTGCTTTTTGTAACAACCATTGTTGTTGCTATGAGCATACTGGAAAAAGCCCGCTCCCACAAGCCCCCCATGGGGATATATGAGCATTCCCTTTTTTCGCATTTATCCATTCTCTTTTTTCATACCTCGGCCACAACATACAAAACACAGCGGCCGCAAAGACCGCTGTGTCACGATAGACTCTATGATACTGTATCATATCTTGATCGTCTGCCATTTCCCCCGCACATAACGGACGATAAAAAATACTGCCCTTACCAGCCAGTCGATCGTCATCGCTATCCAGACCCCAAAAACACCCATCTTGAAATGATCCGCCAGAACATAACTGAACCCAATGCGGAAGATCCACATAGACAGGACCGAGACGATCATGCAATATCTGGCATCGTTGGATGCCCGCAGCGTATTGCTCAGTGTAAAGGACGAAGGCCAGATCAAGACCGCGCAGATATTATGATAGATGATGATCTTAGAGACCAGACGCCCTGTCTCCGGTGAGAGGTCGTATACCCTTATGATGACCGGGAGCAGCAGCACGATCAGCACATTCATCACAAACATGCTCACATACGATATCGCCATGATCTTTTTCGTATAATAACGCACCTGTCCATAGTCACCCGCCCCCACACATTGAGCCGTCACAGAAGACAATGCATAACCCGTGGCCAGCCCTGTGAGGATCGCAAACATACATACAGAATTGCTCACTGCATTGGCCGCGATGGACACTGTCCCAAATGTGGCTACCAGGCTGAGGACCAGTATCTTCCCCAACTGGAACATACTGTTCTCCAGGCCATAGGGTATCCCGATCGAAAGGATCTTCTTCAAGATCCTGCCGTCAAAACGGATCCCCCTCAACCCTGTCAGGTGGAGGATCTTCTCTTTATTTAACAACAGCCGTACCATCACGATCCCGGCAGATATCCGTGACACCAGAGTCGGGATCGCAGCGCCTTCGATGCCCATCCCCATCCCATATATCAGCAGAGCGTTGCCTGCCAGGTTCATCCCATTCATCAGCAAAGACATGCGCATGGGCGTCCGGGAATCCCCCATAGCACGGTAAACGGCCGCCCCCGCATTATACAGAGCCATAAAAGGGATCGACGCCGCCACGATCAGCAGGTAGACATTGCAGTTTTCCATGACCAGACGGTCGATATCCCCAAAGACCACATGCAGGACGAACGGCTTGCCAAGATACAGCGCCGCCATGATCAGGACGGATGCCCCGCTGATAAAGACAGCCAGCTGATCTACCACCCGGCAGCCTTCTTCCGGCCTGCCCTTTCCGATCGCCTGGCCCGCCACGATCGCCCCGCCGGTCGCCACAGCCGTAAATACATTGATCAAAAGGATCATGACAGAATCTATCAGAGAAACAGCCGACACCGCCTCCTCTCCTACAGAAGCGACCATGACAGAATCCGCAAGCCCTACAAAGATCAACAAAAACTGCTCGATGACCAGTGGGATGATCAGATCCTTCAGATCACGGTCCGTAAATAATCTCTCCATCTCCTCACCTTCTTTACCATTTTCCTCCCCATTATACGCTCATACATAGGATAAAGCAAGAAAAGCCTCCCATCCATACAATGGGGGATATCCCAAAGATGCACAGGAGGCTGCCCAAATGGACGATAAGGAGATTTTAATAAAATACTTTATGGGATTTATGGAGATATTTTTCTTTCGTGGCCAGGCCACCGCGGATATGCCGTTCCTGTTTATTCACATCTAAAACCTGACGGACTTCCCCGGCTAGTTCCGGGTTGATCTGCACCAGGCGGTCTACCATGTCTTTATGTACTGTACTCTTACTAATCCCAAACTTTTTCGCCGTCTGCCTTACAGTCGCTTTGGAGTCGATAATATAATGAGCGATCTTCACAGCGCGCTCTTCAATATAATCTTTCAAAAACATCCCCTAAATGAACTGTTTTTACAATC
>CANTEW010000003.1 GCA_947652925.1 uncultured Lachnospiraceae bacterium | reverse complement strand
GTTCGTATTATTTGATTTATTTACAGAATTTAAAGGGTTTCCAAACACACTCTAGTGTGCGGTGTATACGAAACTCCTGTCGCCGGAGGTGATCGGTCTTGATCTAAAG
Source organism: uncultured Lachnospiraceae bacterium (assembly GCA_947652925.1). GTDB lineage: Bacteria > Bacillota > Clostridia > Lachnospirales > Lachnospiraceae > MGBC164599. The sequence goes on along the minus strand of CANTEW010000003.1, from coordinate 99,098 downwards.
CCCCATCAATGATCCGGCATAACAGATCACCCCTGCCAAGATCACATACAATAGGAAATACTTAAACACACTGCTCAATATCTTGCTCTCTGAACCCACCGCATTGATCGCGCCTGCCCCGATAGCAATGCCCTGGGGACAGATCATCTTACCGATCCCGGCCCCCATCACATTGGCCGCCGCCATCCAGCTGGCATCCAATCCTAAAGCCAAAGCCGTCTCACTCTGCAATCCACCGAAGAGGACACATGTGGAAGTCCCCGATCCTGTCACAAACGCCCCCAGCGCTCCGATGAGCGGCGCGATGAACGGATAGAACGGGCCGGCTACAACGACCAGGAATCTTGCTATATCGGAGATCATCCCGCTGTAACTCATGATCTTCGCCGTCGCCATGACCGCACAGATCGTAAGGATCGTCTTCCAATATTTTTTTAGCGTTTCAATAAATACTTCCAGCATATCTTTTGGCAAAGCTCCCTGGATGGCTCCTCCGATGACCGCTGCGATGAAGATCATGACCCCTGGGGTATTGATCCAGCTAAAGCTCAGGGCATTGCCGCCTTCCCCCGCGTAAACGGTCACAGTACTCTTGATACCGGCGATCGCATTATGTATGGGCGGGCATAAGGTGGAAGTGAACATCAAGAGAAGGAAGATCAAAATAAATGAACTCCACGCTCTCACGCCCGCACTGACTGTTATGGATCCCCCGGCCTTTCCATCTCCTGCGGTCTGGATCGCATACTCTTCATCCGGCCCTCTGTTAAAGACCTTGGCCGCTATGATCAGACAACCCATGGAACAGATCGATCCGATGATATCCGGGAGCTCCGGTCCCAGCACTCGCGCTGTGATGTACCAGGGTACTGTGAAGGACAGAGACGCGACCAATGTGGTCGGTATCATGCCTTTCAATGCCTTTATCCCTTTTCCGCAGATGCAGACCATCAGGAACGGAGATAAAAATGTCAAGATGCATTGGATCAGCACAACACTCCCGGCCAGCGGGACCGCATCCAGACCTGTCACCGATCCAAGCGTCACTGTGGGGACGCCTACCGAACCAAATGCTGTGGGCGTTGAATTTACCACCAGGCAGCCCAACACTGCGCTCATAGGATCCAACCCGATCCCGGCCAGCATAGAAGCTGGTATGGCCACCGCCGTGCCAAACCCGGCCATGCCCTCCATAAAATTCCCGAACCCCCATCCGATGATCAGCGCCAGGACCCTTTTGTCCCGCGAGACGCCTGCCAGCATCTTTTTGATCAGTTCCATCGCACCCGTCTTTAATGTCAGATCATATGTAAACAGAGCCGCCACGATGACCAGACAGATCGGCCATAGCGCATTCAAAGCTCCCTCCAATGCCGCTGTCGCTGTATACAGAGCATTCAATCTCCAATAACCTACCGCCAACACCATAGTCAGCAAAAGTGCGATCACACAAGCTTTATGTCCCGCCATCTTCAGCCCGCTCAAGGCTGCGATCAGCCAGATGATCGGCAGCATCGCAAGTATAAATTCCAAAAATAACAATACCTTCTCCCCCACCTTTCCGATCAGATACTCTGATCCTTATATCGAGCCTTTATTGGGTCACCCAATTTCTAGGTATATTATAGCATTTATTCCTGAAATATCAAGTATTATTTATAATTCCAGCAGTTTTACATATTTTTAGTCTGATTTTTTATGGATATTTACTATGATTGGGTGATCCATTTGTGTGTAAAAAAAAACTGTACCGGACAACCTCTGTCGTCCGGTACAGCAATCTTATCTGCTACTCTTCACTTGTCACAGCAGTCTCTTCCTCTGCTCCCTCTGCCGCATCATCTGCTACGCTCACTGTCCGCATCGCATCTGTCTGGAGAGCTTTTATACTCAAACTGATCTTTCTGTCTTCGCCGTTAAAGTCAACAACTTTTGTCTCAACTTCCTGCCCGATCTTCAATACATCTGAAGGTTTATCCACATGTTCCCTGGATATCTGGGATACGTGCAGGAGTGCATCTACGCCCGGCTCCAATTCCACGAAGGCACCGAAATCAGTCATCCTGGCAACGCGGCCTTTGATCACACTGCCGATGGCATATTTATCTGCCGCTGTCAGCCATGGGTTCTGATCCTCGAATTTCAAGCTGAGCGCGATCTTCTCCCCTTTGATCTCTTTGATCAGGACTTTCACTTCGTCTCCAGCCTGGAATACTTTTCTCGGGTTTTCAACCCTGCCCCAGGACATCTCAGATATATGGAGCAGACCGTCTGCGCCGCCAAGATCGATGAACACACCGAAATCAGTCACATTCTTCACGACACCCTCTACAACATCCCCAGGTGCGATGCGTGCCATCAGCTCTTTCTGTTTTTCTGCGCGTTCTGCCAGCAGGAGCTGCTTCCTGTTACCGATGATCCTCCTCCTCCTGGGATTGAATTCTGTGATGACAAATTCGATCTCCTGGTCTGCATACTTCGTAAGATCTCTTTCATATGTGTCGGACACCAGGCTGGCCGGGATGAACACTCTCGCCTCATCCACAACAACGCACAGACCGCCGTCCAGTACCTGTGTGACTGGAGCTTTCAATACTTCTTCGTTCTTGAAAGCTTCTTCCAGACGTTTATTGCCTTTTTCTGCTGCCAGTCTCTTATATGTGAGGATGACCTGGCCTTCCCCATCGTTTACTTTCAAGACTTTTGCAGACATGGTGTCCCCTACGTGGACAACCTCTGTCAGGTCTATGGACTGATCATTGGAATACTCATTCTTTGTGATGATGCCGTCTGCCTTACATCCGATATTCAGGATGATCTCATTATCCTTCACATCGATGACTGTTCCTTCCACTACTTCGCCATTCCTGACTGTTTTAACTGATTCGCCTAACATTTGTTCAAAGCTCTGTTCTGACATGTTTTCTGACATGTTTATGGACCTCCTCAATAATTTTGTTCGGGGTAGACGCCCCAGCTGTAATACCTACGCAACTACTGGATCGAAACATTTCAGAATCCAAGTCAATAAGTGTCTGTATATAGTAAGTATTTTTACATTCTTTTTTGCATATCTCATATAGTTTCTGGGTATTGGAACTCTGCCTGCCGCCAATGACCAGCATCGTGTCTGCATCACCGGCTATGGCCTGCGCCTCCCTCTGCCGCTTCTCAGTAGCATCGCAGATCGTATTTAGAATAATACTATCATAACTCTTTTCGCCCAAGATTTCAACCAAATCTTTAAATTTGTTGTAATTAAATGTCGTTTGGGAAACTACGCAGATTTTTTCGTGCGATCTTACCATAAAATCCTCTAATCCACCCCTGTCCGACACCACGGCGGCCCCTCTGCGGCACCACCCGCAGATGCCTTGTACCTCCGGATGGCTCTCGTCGCCGAATATGAGGATCTCCCTCCCCTGGCTGCTCTCTCTCTCCACGATCCGATGGATCTTCAGTACAAACGGACAGGTCACATCTACGCATTCCAGCCCCCGGGCCGCTATCTTTTCATATACCTCTCTGCCCACCCCATGGGAGCGGATCACCACGATCCCTCTTTCTATCTCCTCCAGCTCCTCACAGCCAGATAAGATACGGACGCCTTTTTTCTTCAGATCCTCCACCACCGTCTCATTATGGATGACCGGACCTAACGTATAGATCGGCTGGGATGTCTCTCTTGCCAGCTGGTAGACTTTATCCACCGCCCTCTTTACCCCGAAGCAGAAGCCTGCGGTCCCGGCAACTCTCACTTCCATGGTCAGGCAGTCTCCCTTTCTCTATAGATCGTGAGGATCTTCTCCACCACCTGATCCACTGTCATCTCTGAGGAATCTACCAGCACGGCGTCTTCTGCCTGTCTTAAAGGAGAGTTTTCCCGGTTTTTATCCTGTTCATCCCGTTTTTGGATATCATTTTCTATTTTTTCCAGAAAAACTTTTTCTCCCTTTTCTCTAAGTTCCTGGTATCTGCGCACGGCCCGGGTGTGGACGGACGCTGTCAGGTAGATCTTCACCCCCGCGTCGGGCAGGACTTCTGTCCCGATGTCCCGGCCGTCCATGACCACATCGGTCTCCCCTGCCAGCTTTTGCTGCAGGGCTACCAGTTTCCTGCGCACCTCCCCGTTCGCCGAACTGACAGAGGCCATGTTGCCCACTTCCTCTGTCCGCAAAAAAGCTGTGACGTCTTCCCCGTCCAGCAGGACCTGCTGCTCCCCGTCCTGATGGACGATGGTGATATCAGCCGCTTTACAAGCGTCCTCGATCCCGGCTGTATCCTCTGCCGCGATCTTCTGACGGAGCAGATAGAGGGCCATAGCCCGGTACATGGCTCCTGTATCCACATAGATAAACGATAGCTTTTGAGCCACTTTCCTGGCTACCGTACTCTTTCCGGCCCCAGCCGGCCCGTCAATGGCTATATTCTTCGTCATGGCTCATACTCCCTCCCTTCCTTCTCTTCATGCATTTGCCGCCGCCCAGGCTGTTGACCAGGCGATCTGCAGGTTATACCCTCCTGTCAGCGCATCCAGATCCAGCACTTCCCCGATGAAATAAAGACCGGGGACTGATCTGGACTCCATGGTGGACGGATCGATCTCCCGGACGGATACGCCGCCTTTGGTGATGATCGCCTCCCGAAACCCTGCCACCCCTTCGATCGTCAGTGGGAGAGCTTTCGTGAGTCCCAGCAGCATCCTGCGCTCCTCCCTGCTGACTGTATGGACGGGGCGGTCCGGCGAGATCCCACTCAGCTGGAGGATCACAGGGATCAGAGACGCCGGATAGAGGCTGGCGGCCACATTCTTCAGCCTCTTATTCGGATTCTTGTCAAACTCCCGCAGGATGCGGGCATCCAGCTGTTCCTCTGACAGGGCGGGTTTCAGGTCGATCAGCCCTTTTGCCCGCCCCTCGTGCAGCCGCCGGCCGATCACCGCGCTGGTCGACAGCACCACCGGGCCGCTGATACCATGATGCGTAAATAAGAGTTCGCCAAATTCCTCATATAAGCATTTCTTCCCCTCCCACACGGAAAAGCGGATATTCCGGAGAGACAGGCCGGCGAGACGGCGCACGTATTCTTCCCGTACCAAGAGGGGCGCCAGGGACGGGATCGGGGGGACCACTTCATGCCCTGTCTCTTTTGCAAATAAGTGACCGCTCCCGTTTGCCCCGGTGGTGGGATAGGAGCGTCCTCCCGTAGCCACCAGCACCCTTGCGCCTTCCACCACAGTGCCGTTCATAAGGCGTATCCCCTTTATCCCCGGCTTTTCCCCGCCGGAGAGGACAAGTCCTCTCACCCGTGTCTGCAGATGTACATTTACGCGCAGTTTTTTCATCCTCTGTTCCAGGGCGCGGATCACATCCGAAGACTTGTCCGACTTGGGGAACACCCGGCCGCCCCTCTCCACTTTCAGGGGAACGCCCAGGCTCTCAAAAAACTCCATGATCTGGTGATTGGAACATTGATAAAAAGCGCTGTAAAGAAATTTGGGATTGGATACCACCGCCCTTAACAGGTCTTCCACCGTGTCACAGGCATTTGTCACATTGCAGCGTCCTTTTCCCGTGATGAATAATTTCTTTCCTAATCTCTCATTCTGTTCAAATACATGGACCGAGCAGCCCCGCTGGGCAAGGAGGATAGATGCCAGCATCCCTGCCGCGCCGCCGCCGACCACCAATACTTTTTCTCCTGCCATGTCTATACCGGATACGCCCCATTCTCTGGGTCAGCCACAGACGCGTCTATCTTTTTTTTCTGGGCTTCCCTGTACTGGAAAAATTCTTTCGCCACCTGGGGGAACAGCGCATATGTCAATACATCCTCATCCTGCTCTTTATAGGCCTCGATCTCTTTTTCCAGAGTCTCCAGCTCCGCAGGGATCAGATCCGCATATCTGCAGGTGATGGGTTCTGTGTCCCCGATACATTTTTTCTGTACTTCGGGGTCGAATGGTTTGACGGTCTGGCCGTATTTTCCGCTCAACACATCCTTCGTCTCTTTCGTCACCATCTTGTAACGCTCGCCCGTGATCACATTGAACACGGCCTGTGTGCCCACGATCTGGGACGAGGGGGTGACGAGCGGGCATTCGCCCAGGTCTTTGCGCACACGGGGTACTTCTTCCAGCACTTCGTAATATTTGTCTTCCGCGTGCTGCTCCTTTAACTGAGAGGTCAGATTCGAGAGCATCCCTCCCGGCACCTGGTACAATAAAGTCTTGATATTGACGCCCATATTCTTTGGATTTAAGAGCCCGCTCTCCAGCGCCTCATCACGGATCGGACGGAAATGATCGGCGATCTGGGCCAGGAGATCCTGGTCGAAGCCTGTGTCATAGGGCGTCCCCTTAAAGGTCTCCACCATCACTTCCGTAGCCGGCTGGGAGGTGCCCAGCGCAAAGGGCGACATGGCCGTGTCGATCACGTCCACCCCGGCCTCCACAGCTTTCATATAAGTCATGGACGCCACACCGGATGTATAATGGGTGTGGAGCTGGACAGGCAGATCCACCGCGCTTTTAAGGGCTCCGATCAGTTCTGTTGCCTGATAGGGCAGCAAAAGGCCCGCCATGTCCTTGATGCAGATGGAATTTGCCCCCATATCCTCGATCTTCTTGGCGATATCCGTCCAGTACTCTATGGTATAGGCGTCTCCTAATGTATAGGACAGAGCCACCTGTGCATGGCCTTTTTCCTTATTGGCTGCCGTCACTGCTGTCTGCAGATTCCGCAGATCATTTAAGCAGTCGAAGATACGGATGATATCGATACCGTTGGCCAATGACTTCTGGACAAAATATTCCACCACGTCGTCTGCATAGGGGCGGTATCCCAGGATGTTCTGCCCCCTGAACAGCATCTGGAGTTTCGTGTTCTTGAATCCGTCCCGGAACTTTCGCAGTCTGTCCCAGGGATCCTCTTTCAAAAACCGCAGGGACGCATCAAAAGTCGCGCCGCCCCAGCACTCCACAGAATGGTATCCCACCTGGTCCATCTTCTCCACGATCGGCAGCATCTGTTCTGTGGTCATCCTTGTGGCGATCAGGGATTGATGAGCGTCACGCAGGATCGTCTCTGTGATCTTGATGGGTTTCTTCTCATTACTTTTCTGATTCTCTGCCATATATCTCTACCTCCTACACGCCAAAAATAGCCATAAATGTACCTGCCGCCACCGCTGTCCCGATCACCCCCGCCACATTGGGGCCCATCGCATGCATCAACAGGAAATTGGTAGGATCGGCCTGCGCCCCCACTTTCTGGGAAACACGCGCCGCCATGGGCACTGCGGACACGCCCGCCGAGCCGATCAACGGATTTACCTTACCTTTTGTGACTTTACACATGATCTTCCCGAAGAGGACCCCTGCAGCAGTCCCGCAGGCAAAAGCCACCAGACCCAGCAGCACGATCTTCAGTGTATCCAGGTGCAGGAAATTTTCCGCACTGGTGGACGCTCCCACGGAAGTCCCCAGCAAGATCACCACGATATACATCAGGGCGTTGGACGCCGTCTCCGTCAGCTGTCCCACAACGCCTGATTCCCTAAAGAGGTTCCCCAGCATCAGCATACCCACCAGAGGCGCCGTTGTGGGCAGGATCAGGCAGACGACCACTGTGATCACTATGGGGAATAAGATCTTCTCAAGTTTTGACACGGGACGGAGCTGTTCCATCTTGATCTTCCGTTCCTCTTCTGTCGTGAGCAGCTTCATGATCGGCGGCTGGATGATCGGTACCAGGGACATATAGGAATACGCCGCCACCGCGATCGGCCCCATCAGCGCCCCCTGTCTCAGCTTACCCGCCAGGAAGATCGAGGTAGGCCCGTCCGCACCGCCGATGATAGAGATCGCTGCCGCTGCAGCCCCGTTAAATCCCATGAAGATCGCAAGAAAATAAGCAATGTAGATACCGAATTGGGCGGCTGCTCCCAGGAGAAAACTCTTCGGGTTGGCGATCAGCGGCCCAAAATCCGTCATCGCTCCTACCCCTAAAAAGATCAGGGACGGAAGGACGCTCCACTCATCCAGGAGGTAAAAATAATGCAGCAGACCGCCCACCCCATTGGAAGACTCCTCCACCCTCAGCATGATATCCGGATAGATATTGACCAGGAGCATGCCGAAAGCGATGGGGACCAGCAGCAACGGCTCAAACTCATGCCTGATAGCCAGGTAAAGGAGCCCCAGAGCCACCAGGATCATAAAATAATTTCCCACTGACAAGTCAAAAAATGCGGTCTGTTCTAGCAGGTTAGACAAAGTTTCTGTAACATAAGACATTTGACTACCTCCCATTCTAATCCATGGATGCTAAAGTATCTCCATTTTCCACTGAGTCTCCGATCGATACATCAATACTGGACACTGTGCCGTCCTGGGGCGCCACCACCGGGATCTCCATCTTCATGGATTCCAGGATCACAATGGTATCCCCGGCTTTCACTGCCTGCCCTGTCTTGACTTCTACTTTAAAGACTTTGCCCGGCACAGACGCCGTCACTTTTACCGCCCCGGCACCCCCCTGCGCCCGCGGTCCCGGCGCCGCTTTTTCTACGGTCTTCTGGACGGCCGGCGCCGCGCCGCCTTCCTTCTCTTCCACTACTACATCGTACGCTGTCCCATTTACCGTGATCGTATAATTTTTCATCTTTTTCCTCCTAATCTTATGATCTACCAACGTCTCTTCCTGCGTTCTGCCTTGCGGATAGAACGCACGACAAAACTATCTGTGGAAGTCCCTTCATACGCAGCGATCGCAGCCGCGATCACAGCGACCAGCTCCCGGTCATCCTGTGCAGGCTCCTGATGTACCGGAGCCTGCACCTGCACTGGCAGGGGAAGATCTTCAACCTCCAGCTGGGGTTTTTCCTCTGTTTTCCCGATAAAACGGAATAATGAGATGACAAAGGTCAGGAAGATCAGCATGGCAAACACGATCCCCAGCCCCATGAGCGTATTCAGTCCAGCTCTCTGCAGGAGCACCTGCATAGGATACTGCACGTCGATGCTGAAAGACGTGGGCGTACCTGTCTGATCATACAGATACAGAAACTCCGCGTCCCGCTCTGAAAACTCCACCGGGATGCGCACCGAATAGCCGCTGGAGGTCTCCTCCACCTCTGACTGCCCCAGAGTCTTGAACGTGCCCAGTTCATCCCTGCTGTCCTCCCATGCCTCCATCGTGGTCACGGTAAACTCATCCCCTGACTCTTTGTAGGCATCGATCTCTTCCTGTCCCAGCTCCACGATCGCCTGCGAAAGGCTCTCCGCCGTGTTGATCAGCGTCGCCCGCATATTTTCATCTATACCGCTGTCCCCGGAAGCTGCCACCGGGACAGCCAGCGATCCGGTCACCATCAGGACAGCCAGCAGCACCAGGACCGTTTGACGACTCTTTTTTAACATTTCCTTTATATGCCTCATGATCGCCCTCCATGCTCAGACTGTGCCATGTTTCTTGTCGGGACGGCTCTCGCGTTTTGTAAAGAGCATCTCAAAAGCCCCGATCACATGTTTTCTCGTATCCTGGGGTTCGATGATCAGATCCACATATCCCCGCCTGGCCGCCGAGAGTACGTTAGACTGCAGCGCCTGGTATTCTACGGTCTTCACTTTCCATGTATCTGCGTCGGCTTGCGGATACATGATCTTCGCCGCCATGGACGCTTCCATCGTACCCACTTCCGCGATCGACCAGGCGTAGACCATATCCGCGCCGATGGACTTGCTGTTCATGGCCACATAAGCGCTGCCATATGCTTTTCCCACGATCACATTTACTTTCGGCACAGTAGCATTGGCAAACGCATAGGTAAGGCGCCCCACTTCTCTTGCCATATGCTTTTCTGAACATTTTGACGCCTTGAACCCAGTCACGTTGGTCAGGGTCAGCACCGGGATATTGAACGCATCACAGAAATCGACCATCCTGGCCGCTTTCTTCGCTCCCCGGGCAGAGAGTACGCTCCCAAAGTCTTCCGTCACCTTCCCCTCCCCGTCGCAGATCACGCTCCTATTCGCCACGCATCCTACGGTATTGCCGTTCAGCCTCATAAATCCGGTGACCACATCTTTTCCATAGACCGGTCTTGTCTCCACGAAGTGATGTCCGTCTGCGATCTGGGTGAGTACATGGAGTGCATCTCCCCCATAGCCCTCAAGCCCGGGACATGTCCGGTTCAGATCATCTCCCTGGTCTATATCACAGGGAAGCTCATCCTCATTATTGGAGGGGAGCAGCACGACCAGATCCCGGATCTTTTCTAAGATCTCTCCTTCTGTCCCCACTCCGTCCACAAGGCCTGTTTCCTCACTCTGGAATTTTGCGGATGCAGTATCACATTTGGTCACGTGATTGCCGTCCAGGGTATTTGGTGCATTGACAAACAGTCTGCCCGCATCCTGGACGATGAATGTGAAATCTGTCAGAGCCGGGAATAAGGCCAGCCCGCCCCCGCAAGGGCCAAAAACACCTGTGATCTGCGGGATCACGCCGGACGCCATGACCTGCTCTCGGTAGATCTCCCCCAGTGCGTTCAGCGCATCCGCCGCTTCCTGCAGACGGATACCTCCACAGTCCAAAAGACCGATGATGGGAGCCCCGGTCTTCATCGCCAGGTCATAGAGGCTTACGATCTTCTTTGCATGCATCTCACCCACGGTCCCATTCAGCACGGATACATCCTGGCTGTATATATAGACCAGCCGCCCGCAGACCAGGCCGTATCCGGTGATCACGCCGTCCGACGGCGTCCCGGCATCAGACAGGTTGAAATCCGTATTCCTGGCCGTGACACCGCCGCCGATCTCCACAAAACTGTTTGCGTCAAGTAAGGAATGGATCCTGGTACTTGCCAAACTTTGTGCCGCATTACTCATTCTTTCAGCCCTCCAATTTCTTCTATTAAATACCAATTTTGCATTAATCTTGATTATATCCTGTTTTTCTGCCACTTTCAATAGTTTTTGCAGTTATTATGCGTCCTGCCGCGCCGCCTAACATGGATCAGGCAGCCATCCCTCCAGGTAACGGCTGCCGCACATATGCTCTATTCTATTAGGATAACCTCCCCTCTCCTATTTTAAACACCGATCATCCGGAAACTGCCTCTGTTTTCAGATCCTCATAAAAGAGAAAACACTGTTTTCCTGAATGCTTGGACACATACAGCGCCTCATCCGCCCGGGCAGCGAGTTCTTCGTAGACACAGCCGTCCTCAGGGTAACAGGCGATCCCCATGCTCATGGAAACCGGTACTTCCTCACTCACCCCCATACACACGCCGTACAGCTGCATAGCCTGCTCATAAGCCGCTTTTTTATCCGGCACATCGCCCAGGAACAAAAGGAACTCATCCCCTCCGATCCTGGCGGCCACGCCCTCACCCCGGACTGCATCCAACAGCCGTGTGCCCAGAGTCTTTAACAATCCATCTCCCACTGTATATCCATACGTGTCATTTACTTCTCTGAAATCATCCAGATCGATCGAACACAAAAGTCCGTTCTTTACTTTTTCCCCGTCCAGCAATCCTATGATCTTTTCCCTGGCAACGGACAGATCATACAACCCTGTCAGACGATCCTGCTCCATGATACGATCACCCTCTTTTCTGAAACACATTCTAGTACGCTGTCCAGTCAAACTATGATCTCTGGCCGTATGGAGTACTAGACAGCACCATGAAAATATTTTCCAAACACGCGTTCGCAACACCACGTATAATCTGCCTTTTCTATTGTCCCCGCAGTCACCACAGGATATTCTCTTATGACCAGATCCCCTAATAGATAACGGACCTTCCCCACCTGCTTTCCCTTGGCGACTGGAGCTTTCATGGCGCGGGGATACTCTTTTTCCACACGGATCTCTTCGTCCTCCCGCATCAGCACGCGAAGATCTTCCTTTGGTCTCTCCACCTGGACATTCACATATGCCGCGTCCGCCCATCCCCGATCCACCGGGATCCCATCTTCCACAGAGATGGCCCCCAGATCTGGGATCTCTCCTGCCTCCCGATACTCGTAATGCCGTATGCCATAAGTGATCAGTTTCCTTGTATCGATCCACTTGTAGTTTTTATGGCTCGGCCATCCGCAGGCGAGGAGCGCGACGATAAAAGTCTTATCGTCCTGCCGCACAGCCCCCACGTAACAATACCCCGCCGCATTCGTAAAACCTGTCTTCCCTGACACCGCCCCCGCCATCATATCAAGGAGGGCATTGGCGTTATGCAGCGTAAAACTCCTGCTGCCTTTCACATCGCTGAAACTATGATCCCTTGTCTGGGTGATGCGCAGAAAAGCCTCATTCCTGATGGCGTAGCTCATGATCCTGGCCAGATCCGCAGCCGTAGTGCCGTGCGCACCCCCCTCGTCCGATGCATCCAGCCCGTTGGGTGTGACGAAATGAGTATCTGCGCATCCTATCTCCCGCGCCTTCTCATTCATCATCGCCGCAAACCCCTCCACGCTGCCCCCGATATGTTCTGCAATGGCTACGGCAGAATCATTATGGCTCTGCAGCATCAGTGAATAGAGCAGGTCCTTGAGATAATATTCCTCCCCCTCCCGTATGTTGAGCTGTACATCCGGCATGGAAGCCGCATAAGCAGAAACCTGTACGATCTCTTCTCCGGAAGCATTTTCTACAGCCAGGATACAGGTCATGACTTTGGTCGTGCTGGCCATAGGCATAAAATCATATCCGTTCTTCTCATAGAGTACCCGGGCAGTGTCCCCGTCCATGAGGACAGCACTCTGTGCATAGAGCTGTCTCAGCTCCTCCGGTGTCTCCGAAGCTCCATACACCGCCGATGCGCAAGACACAGCCAAAAAGAGCTGCAGAAGGATAAAAAACGTTTTCTTCATATCTCCCTCACCCCTTATCCCAGTATGAGAGCATACCCAACGGGCACACTCCCTGTGATAGTATATGTATGTGGGGCTTGTATAAAATATGCATCATTCTTTCTGTTCCAGATATCCCCGTATCCCTTCTCCTATCGCCTCCGCGACTTTCTCCTGATAGTCTGCCTGCTGGAGATACGCCGCTTCCTCGGGATTGGTCATAAAACCACATTCCACGATGTTCAAGACTCCAGGACTTTTTTTCAAGAGATAGTACGTGGTATTCCCTTTTGCCTGGCGGGGACTTTCTATCTGCAGTCTCTCGTTCATCTGGTCTTGTATACTGTCTGCCAGCTTCTCCCCTTCTACAGAATCTGCATAGTAAAATACCTGCGGCCCTTTTACAGAAGGATCCGGATAGCTGTTCTGGTGGATGCTCACCGTGAGGAGAGGCGTCTTTTCTCCGATAAAAGCCACCCGGTTCTGCATATCCTGTACTTTCTGGTTCCTGGTCCCCTCCTGGTACAGACCTTTATCCTCTGTCCGCGTCATCTCTACGCAATACCCTGCGTCCTCCAGATATTTTTTCAACTTTTTTGCCACTGCCAGGTTCAGATCCTTTTCCTTTAGCTCCTCCGTCACCATACCTGGATCATCTCCCCCATGCCCGGCGTCCACTACGATCGTTTTCGCCGCTTTCCGATTCTGGCTGACCACCTGGACCACTTCCCTTGAGAGTAAAAATGCTCCTACGATCAGTAATATCCCCATGCATAGTTCCAAAGCCTTCTTTGATCTCACCATAAAAAATACCCTTTGCACATATTCTGTTAAATATATGCTGCAAAGGGTATCCGGCATACACATTATCCACTTTCTACAGATCTTCTATCCCAGCCCGTCACTCAACACTTTCCAGACATTTTTCCGCTCAAAGCCCAGTTTCCATGAAGCCACGCCTGCCAGACCATATTCTTTCACAAGCCCCATCTTCACTTCCAGGGACTCCGCATCTTCCAGCCATACCTGATAAAAAGATTCCCCGTTATCATATTCCCCGTAATTCTGGCATTTCTCTTTGTCCCAGTATGTCTCGATCTTATTTTTCCTGACAAATCTGGCTGCATCCGCCATCCCCAGGGCCTCGCTGCTCAATATGCCCGCTGTAGTCTTCCAGACCCTGGTATAGAAGGGCACCGCATTGATCACTTTAGACGCAGGCACCACGGCTACTGTATCTTCTACCCCCTGCCGCACCCACGGATAAGAGGCTACTGAACCCGCCTCCGGAGAATCCGCATAATTCTCATCGTACCCCATGATGATCACATAATCTACGATCACACCCTGTTCCTGTCTGTCATAATGTTTCGTAAATTCCTGGGGGACTGGATCGTCCACAGAGAGTACCAGCTGATTCGCCCTGCACAGGATAGACAATTCACGCAAAAACTGTACAAAATGAGGCCCTGCATCCTCACTTAGATTTTCAAGGTCCACATTGATCCCATCCAGCCCATACTGCAGGGCTGCCTGTATCAAAAGATTTTCCACCCTGGTGCGCGAAGCCGTGTGGGACAATACGTTAAAAGTACTGACGTTCTCTTCAAAATTGCTCACCAGCCCCCATACCTCCAGCCCTCTTGCATGGGCATCCGCCACATACTCTGCCGAGGCCAGACTGCTGATCTCCCCCTGCTCATTGATGATGGAGAACCATGTGGGGGATATGACATTTACACCAGACACATTTGCCAGAAGTGTGCCCAGCATGTTATTTGCATCCATATTCGTCACCTGGTGCCAGGTGAGGTTGATCGGATGATCCCTGGATATGCTGGTGTATACAGGCGCCTGAAACTGGCGTTCAAAATCTTGTTTCTGGGGTTCCCCTGCAAGCTCGCTCGACTTTATGTAACCAACGTAACCATCTTCTGTCACTACACATTTCCAGTCGTCCAGATCATCTACCACACGGAGGACAGCACCTTCTGCCACATCCGTCAATATCTCGCTCTTTATCCCTCCCCGGTAGCGCACCTGCGTATCCTCTCTCACCTCGACGACAGACACGTCCGACCATTGATACTGTACGACCAGTCTCCCAGGCTCCTGCAGCAACGTATAATCAATATCCGTTACCTGTTTGACAAAAGCTATATGGATGTAGAGTACATCTCCCACCAGCCTGCAGATCACCCTCTCTGCCGCCCGGCTCTCCTCTCCCACCATATAAGAGGCATTTTCGGGGGTGATGATCATCTTCTCCGTGGGCGTGGTGTAGATCAGGATCTGTTCATTGGGATCCCAGTAAAATCTCTTGTTGAGATAGGCAGTGACCGCCTCCAGGGGGACATATGGCTCCCCCTCCATCATCCTGCCTTTCACCGCCAAGACTTCTGTACCGAATACCAATGGGAGTTCTTCTATATCTGCAATGCCATAATAGGCCATAGGATCCATCCGTTCTTTTGTGGGGGTATATTTCTGTATCATGTGTACGACCAAGCCGATCGCACCGATCAGGAGGATCAATAAGATGACCACCATGACCGGAGCAAAGTTTTGTTTTTTCTTCTTATACAGCATATGCTCTCCTCCTAATGGATTCCATTATAGCACATTTTACCTTCCAGTCATTAGAAAAATCCAAATTTTCCGACTTTTTTCGATCCCTGCTCTTTCAAGATCTTCCGCAGGCCTGGTCACGCATGGCATCTGTCAAGGATCGAGTACACAAGAGTAGCCTGCGGAACAGCTTCATAAGCTTATCTTGTTAAAACCTATCTTCTTTATCTCCCCCTTCGCATCTTGCTCATAATCCCGCATGTACCCGCCTTCTTCTGCGATCATATGGGCCCGGACGATCTCACGGGGGTCGCTCGGATATCCTTCCAGATCCAAGGAGACTCCCCTCTTTCTATAGATCTCCAGCTCACGGCGCAGAGACGACAGATCCGCATTCTTTTTCCCTTTCGGGACCTTTCGTGAATTTCCCGTTTTGCCTTCTCCTTTCTTCTATTATCAAAACGCCATAGGTTTGGAAAAGACAGCTGTTTATGGTTATGATATCTTGGAAATCATTTGTGGCAGACCAGCCACTGGATCTCATTTAAGATGAACAGAGATAACTTCATTTTTAAAGATCTGCGGGATCATGGCTCGCTTGATATGAAATAGTTGCGACAGCCATCCTTTCTGCTATCATTATAGCGTATTATCTTATCTTTGCAATAGATTTTATGGAATTTTTATAGTTTTTTGCAAACTCTCCATGAGAGGGCATCCAGACAGCGCCCATATCCACTTCTATCCACCTTATTGTATTTTTCTCCGCCACTGTGTATAATATGGTCAATACTCCATCCAGATAACAATTACTTTCTTAAAGTTCCATGAATTCCTTTACATATTTGTATGGAGTGGTATATAATATGATAGTAGCAGATCTTATATCTTGCTGCTTCTTACGTAGTCTATAATGTAAACAGGCTAAGGAGATGATATACACTCATCTACCAGAATAGGATGTGATGACATGAAAATAGAAAAGATCAACGAAAACCAAATACGCTGTACCCTGACCAGAGAAGATCTGGACAGCCATCAGATCCATCTCAGTGAGTTAGCATACGGTACCGAGAAGGCTAAGGACCTTTTCCGTGATATGATGCGCCAGGCCCATAACCAGTTTGGATTTGAGGCAGATAATATCCCCCTGATGATCGAGGCCATCCCGATCAATGCTGACAGTATCATCTTGATCATCACGAAAGTGGAAGATCCGGAAGAATTGGATACAAGATTTTCCAAATTTTCACCTTCCTCTCAAAGCAGCGACGAGGGCGAGCTACAGATCGACGGAGCAGACAGTATCATCGATATCTTCCGAAAGCTCTATGAAGCCAAAGTCAAGAGTGAGACAGCCAAGAAAAAAGCAGACGGCAAGTCCGCCGAAGACAATACAGACAATGTTTCCCAGACCGATGCACCCTTGGATCTTATCTGTCTCTACCAGTTCCCGAACTTGGATGCTGTGATCAAAGCCGCCCATGGCTTGAATGATTATTTCTCAGGTATCAATACTTTATATCAGGAGTCCCGCAACAGTGATTATCTGCTCGTCGTACATCAATCCTCCTATACACCGGAAGAATTTAACAAAGTATGCAATATCTTATCTGAATTTGGCAAAGGACAGCGCTTCAGCCGCGCGGGAGAGACCCATCTGCAGGAACATGCAGAGGTGATCATCGACCGCAAAGCACTGCAGAGACTCAATACCTTATAAGAAGAGACCGGCATATGACCGGTTTTTTCTTGAGTCCACAGGACCGGGCGCATCTCCAAGCGTCGCTTGTTGCGGATTTTAGTTGATTCTGCACCAAAAAGGTATTATAATATGGAAGTGCCCCGTTACGGGAGATCCCAAAGAAAAAGGAGGAATTAGAAATGGCACAGGTTTCTAAAGATATGAAGATCGGCGAACTGCTCAAGGTGGATCCCAACATTGCCCCGATCCTCATGAGAGCCGGCATGCACTGTATCGGATGCCCGTCTGCGCAGGAAGAGACATTGGCAGAGGCAGCAGTCGTCCATGGAATGGATGCCAATAAACTGGAATCTCAGATCAACGAATTTTTGGCTGCAAAATAACTATATTTTTAAAAATTTCACTTGTATTTATGTAACAGATAGTTTAGAATGTGGGTATAAACAAAAAAGGAGGATAAAAAAATGGCATACGTAATCACTGACGAATGTGTATCTTGTGGATCTTGCGAGGAAGAATGTCCGTCTGAAGCTATCTCCCAAGGCGATGACAAATATGTTATCGACGCTGACGCTTGCGTAGATTGTGGAACATGTGCAGATGCATGTCCAAACGAAGCGATCGTAGCTGGAGAATAAGGACAAGCTCCACATATGAGGTCTATAAAAAGGAGATGCACGTTTTCACGTCATCTCCTTTTTTCATACCGCTTATTTTTTCCTCCGTCTACCCCTGCCCCGTCGCTGTTTCATCTCCTGGGCAGCTGCCACTTGTCTCATGCTCTGCTGATGGAAGCGTATCTTTTCATCCAATTTGCGGATGCGCAGTTCTTCCTGGTTCTTCTCCTTGACCCCCTGGGCGATCAGTTTCTCCAGGATACTCTGGAACTCTGTGATCCTCAGATCCTCCATAGGATCCATACGCAGGGCCGCCCCTTCCTGGATCCCATCTTCCTGCTGGGTCTCCTCCGGGGCTTTTGCATCCTGTACAGGACTCGCTCCTGTCAAGATCTCTTCCCCTGCAGGTCCTGTCTCTTGTATATCCTCTATCCCACAGACCTCTTCTCCTGCAGGCTCTGCCTCTTGTATATCCCTGATCCCACAGACCTCTTCTCCTACAAGCTCTATCTCCTGTACATCCCCGATCTCGCAGATCTCTTCCGCTCCTTCTACGCCATCCACTTCCTCCATATCTATGACTTCATTTACATATGTTATCTCTTCGACCTCTCCGGGATCTTCCAGCAACTTGGTCTTGCTCTTCGGCGCTCCTGGCCCATACTGGTAAATGCGCGGGATGACATCCCTGATCGCTTCCAATTTCAAGCCTCTCTTCTTCAGCTCTTTTATATTCAGGAACAACTGAATATCATATCCGGTGTAGCGGCGATATCCCTTCTGGTCGCGGTTGATGCGGATCCCCAGCACTTCCTCCCAATAGCGGAGGACTGATGTACTCTCACCCACTTCTTTAGCAGCCTGAGATATGGTATAAACCTTATCGTCCATACTACCCCTCCTAAAACTGACTTGTCCGCCTTTCCTGTTTATTATAAACACAGAGGTTTCAAAGTACAAGCAAAAGTTATCGACAGATCGTCCCTATTTTTTCAGATTGACAAACTGGGTATACTGGGGCATCCACACCAGCTCCACCATCCCGATAGGGCCGTTCCTCTGTTTTGCGATCTGGATCTCAGCGATATTCTTTTTCTCTGTATCCTTATTATAGTAATCATCCCGATAGATGAACATCACCACATCTGCATCCTGTTCGATGGCCCCGGACTCACGCAGATCGGACAGCATGGGCCGATGATTGGGGCGTTGTTCCACGGCGCGGCTCAACTGGGACAGGGCGACCACCGGGATCTGCAGCTCCCGAGCCACGGATTTCAGCGCACGGGAGATATCTGAAATCTCCTGCTGCCGGGAATCGCCGCCCCGTCCGCTGCCGCTCATCAGCTGGAGATAATCGATAAAGATGATGCCCAGATCGTATTCCAGCTTATATTTCCGGCATTTGGAACGCAGCGCCGCCACCGTGATCCCAGGGGTATCGTCAATGATCAGGTTGGAACGTCCGATCACGTCCGCCCCCTCTACAAGTTTTGTCCAGTCCTCATCCCGCAGATCCCCGGTGCGCAGGCTCTGGCTGTCCACCCTGGACTCCATGGAGAGCATACGGTTCACCAACTGTTCCTTGGACATCTCCAGACTGAAGATAGCTGTGGTGACCCCGCTCTTGAACGCCATATTACGGGCGATATTCAAGGCAAAAGCCGTCTTGCCCATGGAGGGCCTGGCGGCTATCAGTATCAGATCGGAGGGCTGGAACCCCGAAGTCTTATAGTCAAGATCCACAAACCCTGTGGGGATCCCTGTCACATTTCCCTGCATCCGGGAAGCTTTCTCTATGTTGTCCACCACATCCAGCACGATCTGCCGGATGGGTACATAGTCCGAAGTATCCTGTCTCTGGAACAGCTCGAACATCTTCTTCTCTGCCGTCTCCAGGATGGTATCCGTCTTCTCCTGCTGCAGATAACAGGAATCCGCCACCTCCTCGCTGGCTTTGATCAGACGGCGCAGCAGTGCCTTATCACTGACAATGCCCGCATAATATCTGATATTTGCCGATGTGGGGACCGCGTCCAGAAGATCCCTGGCATATTCCATATCGCTGATCTCCTCCGGCAGCCCTTTCTCCCGCAGTCTGTCCTGTAAAGTGACCAGATCCACAGGCTTCCCTTCGTTGCACAGCTCCACGATCGTATCAAAGATGATGCCGTATTGGTGCTGATAGAAGTCTTCGCCATGCAGGATCTCGGAAGCCACGAGGATCGCTTCCCGGTCCATGATCATAGATCCGATGACAGACTTCTCCGCCTCCGGGCTGTGGGGCAGTATGCGTTTGATCAGTGCCTCTTCCACTTCAGCCCTCTTTCACCACAACCTTGACCGTCCCTGTCACTTCCGGGTGCAGCCGCAGGGGGACCTCCGTCACGCCCAGGACCTTGATCGGGCTTTCCAACTGGAGTTTCTTTTTATCCAGCGTCAGCCTCAACTGCTCCTTGGCAGCCTCTGCGATCTCTCTGGCTGAGATAGATCCGAATGTCTTTCCGCCTTCCCCCACTTTCAGGGACAGTACCACCTCTTTGCCCTCCAGATTTTTTGCAAAATCCCGGGCGGCTTCCAGATCCTCCTGTGCCAGCTTCTGCTCATGGGCTCTTTTCAGCTTCAGATCGTTCATATTCTTCGGCGTCGCCTCCACGCCCAATTTCTTGGGGAGCAGCATGTTCCTGGCATACCCGTCGCTCACATTGACTACTTCCCCTCTTTTTCCAAGGCTCTTCACATCTTGCAATAATATGATCTTCATCTACAGTTCTCCTTTTTCTATCATATCTCTCAGCATAGATCTTACCACTTCCACGATCTCTTCCGGGGGCCTGCCCGGGATCTGGGCTCCTGCGATGTTCATGTGCCCTCCGCCCCCCAGTTTTTCCATGATCACCTGCACATTCACCTCATCGATCGCCCGGGCGCTGATATAAGTAACGTCATGATAATCCGTCAGCACGAAAGAGGCCTTCACCCCTACGATATTCAGCAGTTCATTTGCCGCCTGCGCCGCCACTACTGTAGGGCTGTCCAGACCTTCGCTGGGACAGATCGCGACGGCATAGGCCCCTTCGTAGATCGCTGCATTGCAGATCGTCTCCGCTCTGGCCTTATAGGCCTCCATGTTGTCCCGGAGGAGTTTCTGCACCCGGACCACATCGGCCCCGCAGCGCCGCAGGAATGCCGCCGCCTCAAAGGTGCGCACACCTGCCTTCGACTTAAAATTATTCGTGTCGATGATGATCCCCGCATAGAGGCTGTCCGCCTCCATATTCCGGATCCTTATGCCGTCCGCAAAATACTGCAGGATCTCCGCCACCATCTCGCAGGTGGAGGATGCATAGGGTTCCACATAAGAGAGTACCGCGTTCTCGATCACCTCACTGCCCCTGCGGTGATGATCCAGAACTACAATGGTCTGTGTGCGCTGCAGAAGATCCGGACATTCCGTATAGCTGGGCTTATTGGTATCCACCACCACCATCACAGTGTTGTGATCCACCAGCTCTTTGGCCGTATCACCGTCTATGAACATATCCTTCTCATAATCATCACTTTCCAAAAATCCAGTCATCAGAGGCCGGATAGAAGTGGTCAGGTCACTGATCACGATATGGACTTCCTTGCCCAGTGTCTTTGCCGCACGGTAGATACCCACCGCCGCTCCAAACGCATCCACATCCGTGATGGTATGCCCCATGACCACCACTCTGTCCTTATTGGTGATGAACTCTTTCAGCGCCTGGGCCTTCACCCGTGCTTTCACCCGGGTGGCCTTTTCAGGCTGCTGGGATTTCCCCCCATAGTACGAGATGGATTCACCGTCCTTGATCACCGCCTGATCGCCGCCCCGCCCGAGGGCCATCTCGATCGCGATCCGGCTCTGTTCATAATTCTGGTTATAACCTTCGCCGTTCAAACCAAGGCCAATGCTCAAGGTCACCGCCATCTCATTCCCGATGTTTATGTTCTTGACCTCTTCCAGTATACTGAACCGCATCTCCTTGAGCTGGGTCAGGGAACGATGGGGCATCACAAGGAAAAACCTGTCTTTCTCCAACTTTTTCACAAGACCGTCCAGTCCGCTGAAATACTTATTGATCTTCCTGTCCACAAGGGCGATCAGCAGCGAACGGCGTACCTCTTCTACCGTCCCCAATGCTTCCTCATAATTGTCCAGATAGATCAACCCCAGTACAGGTTTCTCGTCTTCTGTGATCTGGATAGCCTCTCTCAGATTCGTCTCATCGAACAGATAAGCAGCCGCCAACATGGGATATTGCGCCGGATCCCCAATGATATCCGTCCGCTGCTCCACTTGCTGAAGATCCACCCGGTGCAGCAAGAGACGGTAGTTGCGGTTATCGTAACCCACGGGAAATTCCTCGATCTTATGGCTCCTTAAGCCCGCCAGCACTTCATTGGTGATCGACGGGAAAAAGACACCCAGGTTCTTTTTCAATTTTTCCCCAAACAAGCTGCTCATCGCCTGGTTCATCCAGATCAGATCACCCTGCATATCCAGGATACCAAAGGGGAGTACCAGCCCATCCAGCATGATATTCTCCACATGGGAAAAGACTGTGCTGAAGCGGATCAATTCTAATAGGATCTTGCTCCGGTGAAAGCGGTATAAGAACACCCAGAGAGCCAGATAAAAAAACAGGAACAGAGAGACCACCACCCCCGCCCGGTGACTGATACAGAACACCACCACATCCATGACCGCCAATATAGAGCCAAGGGCCAGCGGCCAGAACATGATGCTTTTTATTTTTCCATTTAACTTAACCTTTTCTTTCATGAGCTTCTTCTTCCACCTGTCTTCCGTCTGCTTTTCCCCCGTACCCATCGCATCCATATTTTGCTATTATACCACACATACCAGGGATCGGTAAATATCTTCTCTTAAATATCACGCATCAGCCGTTTGACTTCTCGCTGGCCATGTAGATCTCCTGTAAGATCCTTGCCATCCAGGAAGGCCAGAATTTTTCATACATTGCCAGGTCCTCCCTGCTGCGCACATTTCCCTGGATCGCCGCGCTCGTCTCCGACTCCTCATGGATCCGATGGGCCATCAGGGGCCTGGGTATATAGACAAAATCACCCTGCATCTTCGAGAGCCTCTCCCACGCTTCCCAATCCAGGCTGGCCCGGAAACCGGGGGTAAATAGGGCTTCCGGAAGATCCTCACTGGCAAATGTCACACTTGGACAGCAGATCGGACTCCCCATGGACAAGATCCTGCGCCTTACCCATACGTTCCTCTGGAGCCTCCGCCTGCGCAGGGGCATGAGCATCAGACGCTTGATGCGCAGCAGCCCATTCCCTTTTATATAATCTTTCCCCCGCAGCTCCCAATAATCCGTAAAAAATATCAGCGGCCTCTCTCTATCCCTCAAAGCATGGGCGATCGACTGCGTATACCCGGGAAAATACAGATCGTCCTGGTGGGCGATGGTCCGATACGGCGTCCTGCCTCTGGCATATGCAAAATTCCAGTCTGCCCCGATCCCCCCTCTTTCCGCATTGACATAGAGCTGCAGACCGTATCTCTGCGCCAGATCATAGATATGACCGCAGGGTGTGGATGTGGCGATACAGATGTTGCTGCGCACCTCCTGGGCAAACAGCGACCGGATACAGTCTTCCAGATAGGGACTCTCCCCGTATGCACATATGATAAATGTATGGTCTTTCCAGTACATATCCTCTCTCCATTATCAGGCTATACTGCCTGTGTGATCTGGGTTTCGAGCAAGATCCTTCCTTACCTGCTCAGATGATCTTCGATCTCTTCTTTTGTACTCATCCTCCATTTTTTCAGATGATACCCGGACAGCAGCATATAGAGCAGGGACAGCAATGCCATCATCAGGGCATAGCCCCAGGCCGCCCCGGATATCCCATAGACCTTTGTCAGATACGGCACCGCCACCGCCGCCACCGCCGAAGTGACCGCACACCCGGCCAAACATGCATACTGATGCCGCATGATCACGAGCAGGAACTGGAACATCGTATAGACGGCAGAGAACACGCCTCCCGCCACCACCACACACAACTCACCCCGATACGCCGACAGATCCGTATGATAAAACCAGGACAGCACCGGGATCCCCAAGAGCCAGGCACCTCCCAGGCACAACACGGCAAACCCCAAAAGGAGCGCCGACTGCCTGGCCAGCAGCCGGAAAAGCACCGTCCGTGCCCCCTCATGATACAGCATGGAAAATCTGGTCAACAGAGGTTTGAACAGAAAACCAGCAAAAAGATTCATCACAAATGCCGGCATATAGATCATATTAAAATAGGTGAGCGTCTCCTCCCCCTGACAGGCGTCCACCGCATATTTGGACACGCTGTTCAGATAGACCATCAAAAAAGAATTGATGAAGAGCGGCAGACAATCCCAGAACAATCTTTTTATAACGGCAGGCTCCCAGACAAGCTCAAACTCTGCAAAGACCCCCACCAGACTCCCATCCACCACCACAAGGCTCCCTATATACACCACGCACATACAGGCCAGCGCCCACGCCAGATCGCGGAAGACCAGAAGATGGAAGGCAAACGCCGCCAGGAACAAGACTGTCTCATAAAAGATACACTTCCCTGTGACATCATACCTGTCTTTTTGCTGATAAAGCCCTTCCAGGACATCGGCCACTGCCTCTGCCACTTTAAAGAGCAAGATCCACAAGAAGCATACCAGCTTCTCTCCCCTGTATCCGCCCAGGAACATCCACAGCACACCAGCTGCCGCCATCACCCCGCAGGTCACCAGACGGAAACTGAGATACTGGCTGAAAGAAAACCGCTCCGCCACATCCGACACCTGATACGTCCGCACATTGAAGTAACCGATGGTCAGGAGCTGCTGTCCAGCCGCCATCACAAGGGTGAAGATCCCCGCCTCATAAGGCCCGCAGAGCCTGGACAGCAGCCAGAACATGAGAAATGTACTGGCCGAATAGGTGGTCCCGGACAGGACCGTCCAAAAATAAGTACTGCCCGGCGTACATGCCAGATCCCTCCCGAGAAAAAATCCCCTAATCTTCTCTCTCATCAAACTTTAACCTGCCTGAATAATGGTCCACACGCTCATCTTCCGGGGGCAGTTCCTGATAATCCCCGTAAGAAGCCTGCAGAGCCTCATGAGTATGGTGCAGCATCTTCACTTTGATACCTTCAAACACGCCCTCCTGCAGAGGAAAGATGTCCGAGAGCCGCAGCATGTATCTCTCCGGCTGGATATCATACAACAGGGTCACAAGGTCCCCCTGCCCCCGGTACCGCAGAGAAGCCTTCCGGATCCGCCATAAGATCACACCCATGGGCATCCCTTTCAGCAGCACATGCATCACACGGCAGATCCCCCGGACAACCCTGGCTTTCAGATCATCCCCCAGGATCATGGGACGTCTCAGGTTTTTCATGATATAGAGCTGATACCAGAAGCGTACCGCCCTGATCTGCGCCCTGCGCGCCTTCTCTCCTTCCAGCACATGATCGAACGGGAAGATATCTATGCGGATCCCGTGCCAGTACCCCCACAGGCTCTCCTGCTCCGTCACATGCATCGTGCCCGCCGCCGACATCATGGTATACATACCTGCGCAGTTTTTCTGGATAAAACCGCTGGATAAGACGAACCGACCGCCCATCTCCCCCGGAGCCACCTGCAGGAAGCGCTCATAGTCATCCCGCAGCATCCCCACATCGATATCGTCGTCCCAGGGGATAAAGCCCTTATGGCGCACAGCCCCCAGCGCGGTCCCCCAGTGGACAAAATAGTCCAGATGGTATTTCTCACAGATCCTTATAAATTCTTTCAGCACAGACAGCGCCACCTGCTGCACGTGTTCAAGTTCACCCGGCCCATATCCCATGGCTCTCCCTCCTATAGCTCATTCATGTCTGGATCTATATCTGATCCAGCGGCATATCCGCATACGTGCCAAGATCCAGCTTATAGGGCGGATGGTTATGCCGTTTTTCTTTTGGCGGCAGTGTCATATAATCCCCATACCTGCGCCTCAGATACATCTGCACCTTCCCCGGGAACGGGATCATCAGCCCGGAAAAGCCCCGCTCCTTCGTGGGAAAGATATGTTTCTTATACACGATGCTCGTAAACGGCGTGGGGTCAAAATAAAAAGCCGCCCGTTTCGTCTTCACATATCTGTACCGCACCGCCACCCGTTTTGCTCTCCCATACCAGAAAGACGGCCCCAGATGCAGCGCCCGCAGCACTCTGTGTACGATCCGGCATATGCCATGTGTGAGACGGGCCTTCCATCCGTCAAAATATAAGACCGGTGTGTCAATGCTGGACAAGATCATCATCTTCCCATAAAACCAGGCCGCCCACGCCTGCCGTCTCATGGCGCGGTCATCATCCGGGACATTGTCAAAGCAAAAGATATCCAGGAAGATCCCCCACTCACAGTCCAGATCCCGGAAGCATTCCTCCTGGAACCGGGTCCCCCGCAGGACCCACCGGGTCGTAGGCAGCGGCATTGCCGGATCCGTCTCCGCATTGACCACCTGGTACTGATCTGTCTTCCAGTGGACCGCTACTTTCAGGAAACGTTCATAGTCCCTGCGCAGCATCCCCACATCGATATCATCGTCCCAGGGGATGAACCCTCCATGGCGCACAGCTCCGATCGCCGTACCCCCGCAGCCAAAATACCGGATACCATTTTCTCTGCATAAAGTATCAAATTCTTTCAGGATCTTCAGTTCCGTCCTCTGCAATCTCTGCAGCGTTTCCTCATCATACGCCTTGTAGACCATAGCATTCCTCCAACCTGCGATTTTGTCTTACATTTTACTACGTTATACAGAGAAATGCAAATGGACAAGATCCGGCGGATGCAAAAAAAGCCCCCTGCCCTGTATATGAGATACAGAAGCAGGGGGACCCTCCTTATTTTTTGAACCGGCCCGCTTTATAACCGGGCACCCATTGTGACCATTTGCTTATCCCCAGGTACTGTCTGGAGGACGCCGTATATTTTTCGCATTTAGATGTATCCATATATCTGAACACATTATACGCCGCCTTCTTCCTTCCTTTGCCCACTGTCCACAGCCCCATATACAGGTTATCGCTGTCGATCTCCACCTGGGCATCCTCCTGGCTGCGGAAGATGATGCAATCGATCATACCGTTAAACTCCGCTTTGTAAAACGCATACGCGATGGCCGCCGCCTGTTTTTTCTCACCGTTCGCCCCATGGGAACTGAATCCCTGCTCTGTGAGCATGATCCTGGTCTTTGACCCGTACCGCGCTTTCACATAGTCCGTCAGGTACTTGATATTCTTCATGGTGATATACGGTGAATCTGTGCTGTTCTTCACCTTGTCAGCAGGATTTGCCCAAAAATCCGCCTGGGTCAGCGGGATCGGATACGCATGGTAGGAGATCGTAAAGTTAGGGCTCCCGTATTTCTTCAGCCTGGAGGCAAACTGGTCCAGGAAAGACCTGGAGCTGTGGAGCTGCCCGGGTGCATCCACATTCCAGCTATGGTCCAGACAGATGCTGACCCTGGCGTTCTTGCATTTACTCTTGACCGCCATATAGACCACCTGATACGTGTCTGCATACAGGTTCGCGTTCGTCTCCAACGAAGTAGAGCCTGTGTAATGCCACTGATCGAAGGCATTGACCTCGTT
This sequence comes from uncultured Lachnospiraceae bacterium, assembly GCA_947652925.1. GTDB lineage: Bacteria > Bacillota > Clostridia > Lachnospirales > Lachnospiraceae > MGBC164599. Next base: position 71,649 of record CANTEW010000003.1, on the reverse strand, counting down.
CCCGATCAGGTAATTATTAACATACCCATACCCGTTCTTTCCATTATACAACTCTGCCAGGCAGCTGAACAGCGCCTCGTATTTATTCCTGGCCGCCTGGCTGCTGATATTCCAGGCATAATAATTATGTGCCCCTCTGCTGCGCGCCGCCGGATAGATCAGATCAGTCTGTCCGTCCGCCCAGGGGAGCAGAAATTCCACCGAGAGCTCTATCCCCTCATTCTGGAGCTGTTGGAACAGGCCGCCCAGGGCCATGATACGTCCCTGGTTAAAATCATATGTTTTACCTTTGTATCTATATTTTAAGCCGCCCGGCTGCATCAGCTCCGTGATGTACACATTATACAGACAGTGCTGCATCCCCAGCTGGAGCGCATCCCCCAGGTCACTGAACTGCAGGCCTTTCTTTGAATCCCCTTTTGTAAAAGGCAGGGTGCTGGAAGCCAGCATCTCTGGGTTGGAGATATATTTTGCCTTGCTGATCGCCTGGTATCTCCCCTGTACCTTCACAGCCACCTGGAATCTGGACTGCAACTTATATCTGGCATCACGCGCAGCCTTCAAAGGCGCTGTAAATGTGACCGACTTCTTCTTGGCGACTCTGGCCAGCGGTTTTTTGGCAAGCTTTGTACCTGCGGGGCTGGAGGCAAACAGATAATAATATTTATCCTGGCTCTTGACCTGTTTTTGGATCTTTGCCTTCACCCGTACTTTTTGCTTGCTGCTCAAGATCTTGCAGCTCTTGATGACTGCCGCATCTGACCGTGCTGCCACCCCGGAGCCGGCCAAAAGCCTGCGGCCCGCCACTGTCTCATTCTGGACTTTTTGCTCGTGCTGCTTGTTTGTATCCGAAGCCGCAGGAGATGTCTTCTCCTCTGATGGGCTGGATACGCTCTCTTCTTCCGCCCTGTTTTCTGATGCTGTATCCTCTGTCAGTGCTGTCTCTTTGGCCTGCCGGCCTTCCAGGTTGACTGTGACTTCCATACACCAGGATCTGGCCTGCTGCTCATCGATCCCCGCGATGTCTGTATCATACACATATGTAAATCGATCCTCTCCAAGATCCTGGGGCAGCTGCACGATCCCATCCGCCTTCCAGGTCCCCAGGGAGATCTCCTGGATCTTGGACAGATCCATGTCCGGTATCTGGGACAGATCCACCTGTCCCGCCTCATCCACAGAGAGCGTGACCTGGTTCCCTGTGCAGGCCAGCGCATACAAATGCTCCAGCCCCGACAGATCCACCGCCCCGATCTGGCCATTGCTGCAATCGAGCATCTCCAGACTGGTAAAATGCCCGATCCCCTCCAGGGACTTGATGCCCAGCCCCGATAAGGGGAGTTCTGTTACCTGTCCCACTTCCTGGCCGTTCAGGACTCCATCCCCATCTGTATCCACATGCTCCGCGATATATCCTCTGAACACAGGATCTGGAAAAGCTTCTTCCAAGACCAGCCCTTCCTGCTGCCCTTCTCCCACGTCTTCCAACGTCTCCACCTGCGCATGCTCTCCAGCCGCCGGGTCACTACCCGCTGCCCCCACGGGCATGACCGCTGTCAGACTGAGTACAGCCGCCATGCACAGAGCGATATACTTCCTTGATCGTCTCATACTATGACCACCTTCCTATAGACCTCATCTATACATCCGCTGCCGTACCACTTCGTAGGCCAGGATCCCCGCCGCCACGGACGCATTCAGGGAATCCACATGTCCGTTCATAGGTATGGAAGCTGTCAGATCGCATTTTTCCCGGAGCAGCCGGGCAACGCCCGCGCCCTCACCGCCGATCACCAGCCCCACAGGCCCCCGAAGATCCTGCTCGTACATCACTTTCCCTTCCATATCTGCACATACGATCCAGATGCCCTCTTTCTTCAGCTCATCGATCGTCCTTGCCAGATTGGTGACGCGCGCCACCGGCATATGATTGATCGCGCCTGCTGATGCCCGGGCCACTCCGGCAGTCAGGCCCACAGCCCGATGTTTTGGGATGATCACCCCATGGGCGCCGGCCTGATCCGCCGTCCTGATGATCGCCCCCAGGTTATGGGGGTCCTGGATGCCGTCCAGGAGGAAGAGAAAGGGGGGTCCTCCTTTTTCCTCTGCTCTTTGGAGGATCTCTCCTACTGTCGCATATCCATAAGCCGCCATATGCGCGATCACACCCTGGTGCTTCCCCGTCTCTGAGAGCTGGTCCAGACGCTCTCTGGATACATACCGTATGATGGTGTCGCCCCTTTTTGCCTTTTTCACAATAGAGGACACCGGGCCGTCTTTGCACCCGTCCAGGACAAATAATCTGTCCAGGGTGTGTCCGGCGCGCAGCGCCTCTGCCACGGCATGGCGGCCTTCCAACTGTTGCTGCTTGTCCATCTTCATCCCTCCGATCCTAAACTCACGTATCCAACACCTGTCTTTATCAGATCCACCATGCGCTCCCACCGCCGCATGAGGTAGAGCCAGCCCACCAGCGCCTCGAACCCGGTGGCCCTGCGGTACTCTGTCACTGTGGCGTGCTTTGCCATGGTGGGAGAATGGGCATTGCGCCCCCTTTTATAGATATGGCTCTCTTCCTGTGTGAGCAGAGGCTCCAGCGCCTGCATCATCCTGGACTGGGCACCGGCGCAGACCAGTCTGCTGGCCTGTTTATGCAGCCTGCTGGCGGGACAGTTCCCTTTTTTGATCAGCACCGTCCGTATGACCAGCTCATAGACACCATCCCCGATATATGCCAGCGCCAGGGGAGAATACGTGCGGATATCCACATCTTCCAGCCCAAACCGCTCCTCGATAAGTCCCATCTGATCTAGACCCTCTTCCATTTGACCCCTTCCCGGGTATCCTCCAGCAGGATGCCCTTTTCAAGCAGTGTATCGCGGATCTGGTCCGCCTTCTGGAAATCCCTTGCTTTCCTGGCCGCCTGTCTCTGGGCGATCAGATCCTCGATCTCCTGATCCAAGATCTCCTCTTCTGCCTCCAGGGACAGTCCCAGGATATCTGAAAGTGTACACAAGATACCGTACAGCTTCTCTGCAAAGCTCCCTGTACATCCTTCTTTTGCCTGGGTATTGGAGAATTTTACCAGTTCAAATACCGCCGCGATCGCGTCTGCTGTATTAAAGTCATCATCCATGGCATCCTGGAACTTACAGATAAACTTTTCTGCCTGCTCCAAGGCCGCCGTCTCCGCTCCCGACATCTCTCCCGGCTGGCCCTGCTCCTTCATCTGGCGCAGGTGCCCCGCCGCCGTCTGTATCCTCTCCAGGCCGTTTTTCGCCGCCGTCATCAGGTCCCGGCTGAAATTCAAGGGACTGCGGTAATGAGCGCTGAGCATAAAGAAGCGCAGCACCTGCAGATCGTATTCCTCCGCCACCTCCCGGACTGTAAAAAAGTTGCCCAGGGATTTGGACATTTTCCTGTTGTCAATGTTCAAAAAAGCATTGTGGAGCCAATACCGGGCAAATGGTCTTCCATTGCAGCATTCACTCTGAGCGATCTCATTTTCATGGTGGGGAAAGATCAGATCCTCGCCCCCCGCGTGGATATCGATCTGTTCACCCAGATATTTCTTCGCCATCACAGAACACTCGATATGCCAGCCCGGACGCCCGTCGCACCAGGGGGACGGCCAGGAAGGTTCTCCTTCTTTCTTCGGTTTCCACAGGACAAAATCCAGCGGGTCTTCTTTCTGCCCGGCCCCGGACACCTGCAGTGCGCGAAAGCCCGACTGCAGATCGTCCAGGTTCTTATGGGACAGTTTTCCGTAGGAAGGAAAACTCTTTACCCGGAAATAGACTGTGCCATCCGAGGACGGATACGCATACCCTTTATCGATCAGGGTCTGGATCATCTCCACCATCCCCTGGATCTCCTGGGTGGCCAGCGGATGCTCTGTGGCCGGGCGCACATGCATGCCCTCCATATCTTTCTTACATTCCGCGATGTAACGCTGGGAGACCTCTTCCGCAGTGGAACCCTCTTCCACTGCCTTCGCGATGATCTTATCATCCACATCCGTAAAATTGGATACATACTCTACACGGTATCCCCGGTACTCCAGATACCTGCGCACTGTATCGAAAACGATCATGGGCCTGGCGTTCCCGATATGGATCAGGTTATACACCGTAGGCCCGCACACGTACATCTTCACCGTGCCCTCCTCTAAGGGCACGAACTCTTCTTTTTGTCTAGACAGGGTATTATATACCTTCATGGTCGTTTATCCTCCTCTTTTTCCTTCCTCTTCAGACAGCGCAGTTCATTTTCCAGATCCACCAGACGGTTGTGCAGTACATTGTTCTCACGCTGCAGCCTCTGTATATCCTCTTTGATGGGGTCTGGCATATGGATATGGTCCAGCGCCTCCCGGGGCACACGGACATCTTTACATTTTACCACCCGCCCTGGGATCCCCACCACCGTGCAGTTGGGGGGCACCTCCTGCAGCACCACCGCTCCCGCTCCGATCTTGGAATTTTCACCCACTGTGAAAGAACCCAGCAGCTTCGCCCCGGCGCTCACCATCACATTGTCTTTCAGGGTGGGATGGCGTTTGCCCGTCTCCTTGCCCGTCCCTCCCAGCGTCACCCCCTGGTACAGAGTCACATTGTCCCCGATGACAGCCGTCTCCCCTATGATCACTCCGCTCCCATGGTCGATGAACAGCCCTCTTCCGATCTTCGCCCCCGGATGGATCTCGATCCCCGTCTTGCGAGCCGCCCGCTGGGAGATCATCCTGGCGAGAAAAAAATGACCCTTCTCATACAATCTATGTGCACGGCGATATTTTAACATGACCCGGAAGCTGGGATATAAGATCACTTCCCAGGGCGTCTTGATCGCCGGATCCCTCTCCTTGATGACCGAAAACTCTTCCTTAAAATGCTTCAAAAAACTCATGCAGCTGCTCCTTTTATGAAAGATGCAAAACATACTACTTTATCTAGATAGTCTATGGGAAGCGGCCTGTTTTGTCAATTATTTTTCTGGCATCCTTTCCTGTGAGAGCGAAAAACGGATGACCGAAGTCACCCGCTCTTGTGCCGTTTATCTCTTCTTGTTATTCTTGATCACATTCTTTTTGCAGATATTCTGCAGCAATACAGCCTTTCCTTTGCATTTAGAGACTGTATTCCTCTGGATGTAGTTGTTGTTGCAGCCACGCACCATGACACCTGCCGTCTGCGGTCCAAAGACCTTTTTCCTCTCGCCGCTGTAAACGGATATCTTGTTCATCGTATTGTTGGCGATCCGGATCTTCGTGCCCTTCTCCAGATATACGCCCGCTCTCTTTCCGTTGGTAATAGTATTCCCCTCTATCGTACAGTATTTCCACCACAGGGTGAATATGGCCTCACCCTCCAGATCCCTAAAAGTATTATCCCTCACCGTCACATTGGTGTAAGGATCCTTTTCGATCGAACTGTGCGCTTCATGATGGGAACCCACGCCTCTGGCAACATTATAGAAAGTGTTGCCTTCAATGATCGCATTATGGCAGCCCTTCCCATCATACGGGAGCATATTGACCATGGCCCTTTCCGTGGATACATCCAGCTGGATCGCTTCTTTCGGCTGTACGCCTCCATACCGCTTGTTCCCCGATATGGTGCATCCCGCGATCGTCAGTCCGTCGATCGCCGCCAGCTCGATCAGATGTGCCCGCCGGTTACATTTTAAAGTCATATCCTGGATGATCAGGTCCTTCACATGGGCAAACCGGATCGGCGCTGTATCTGGTGCATCGTTTACCGACTGTTTGGTGGTATTCCACGTGCCGCCTTCGATCTTGATATTCTCCAATGTGCCTTTGAGCTTCTGGTTTGTCAGGAACACCATATTCGGTTTTCCCTTCTTGGCATAGATCGTGGCGCCTTTGGCATAGATCCAGGTATTGCTGGGGACATTCTGCCACTGTTCAGCGGTATAGGTCCCTGGCGGGATGATGATCTTATACTGTTTTGTCTTGCTGGCCTTCTTACGGGCTTCCTCTAAGCATCTCCACAGACTCCTGGAAAAATCATCTTTCTCCACTGTCATCTCCTTGACTGTCTTATACTTGGGTAGCTTTGCCCCTGTGGCCTTACTCCCCGCAGGCGCGCCCCAGACACACACCGGCATCGCCAGCAGCAGCAGGGCCGTCAGCAAAAACACCCTTAACTTCTTCATCTACTATCGCCTCCTCTTGTCCACATTGTATTTATGTAATGTAAAGATATTATACCACATATCCTATCCTTATGAAAACATTTTCTGGATCCCTCCTCATGAAAAGTTATTATTGACAAAGGATCCGCTCTTCTGCTATACTACAAAAAATATCGAGCAATAGGGAAATGCTATGACAGGGAGGAGTATGCATCTGTCGATATCGCAGAGAGGGGATGGCTGGTGGGGATCCTCATGGAGAAGATGCTGAAAGTAGCCCTTGAGCAGTAAGACTGAACAGGCGGGGATGGGATATATCCTGCTCACCTAAATAAGTTTTATCGTCTATCCCACGTTACAGGGATGCGGTATCGGTCTGTTTAAGACTCTTTAATTTAAGATGAGTACAGATCCGTACCGGCAGAGTGCAGAGAAGATATTCTTTGAATTTAGGTGGTACCACGGACATTTATCCGCCCTAAGCCCATAGACGGCTTAGGGCTTTTTATGTATAAAGGAGGAACACTTTATGGCTCAGATCAAAGGGACCGATCTATTTATAAAAGCATTAAAAGAAGAAGGGGTCGATATCCTCTTCGGCTATCCCGGGGGACAGGCCATCGACCTGTTCGATTCCCTGTACGGACAGACCGATATCGAAGTCATCCTGCCCCGGCACGAACAGGCGCTGGTACACGCAGCGGACGGCTATGCCCGCTCCACGGGCAGACCCGGCGTCTGCCTGGTGACCAGCGGGCCAGGGGCGACGAACCTGGTCACCGGGATCGCCACCGCCAACTATGACAGCGTGCCGCTGGTATGTTTTACCGGGCAGGTACCCACTGACCTGATCGGAAACGACGCCTTCCAGGAGGTAGACATCGTGGGGATCACCCGCAGCATCTGCAAACACTGCGTCACCGTACGGGACCGGGAGGACCTGGGCCGGATCATCAAAGAAGCTTTCTTCATCGCCTGCAACGGAAAGCCCGGCCCCGTGCTGGTGGACATCCCCAAAGATATCCAAAAAGCCCTTGGCTCAGACGAGTATCCTTCCGAGGCAAATATCCGCAGCTACAAGCCCAGCACCAAAGTCCACGAGGGCCAGCTCAGAAAAGCCGTGAACGTTCTAAACACTGCCAAGCGCCCCGTCTTTCTCCTGGGCGGAGGTGTGAACATCTCCCGCGCCAACAAAGCCATGACCAGGCTGGCAGAACTGACACGCGTCCCCGTGATCACCACGATCATGGGCAAAGGAGCGATCCCCAGCGACCATCCCCTGTATGTGGGGAACATCGGCATCCACGGCAACTATGCCTCCAACACGGCGATCAGCGAATGCGATGTACTCTTCTCCATCGGCACCCGCTTCAACGACCGCATCACCGGGAAGATCAGTGAATTTGCCAAGAACGCCACGATCATCCACATCGACATCGACACGGCCTCTATCTCCAGGAACATCGTGGTGGACATCCCCATCGTAGCCGACGCGGGAAATGCCATCGCTAAGATGCTGGACTGCGCAAAGCCGCTGCCCACCGAAGAGTGGCTGGCCCGGATACAGGACTGGAAAGACAAGTACCCCATCCATATGGATCACCGCTATCCCGGACTGAACCCGGAGAAGATCATCCGCAAGATCAATGAACTGTTCCCGGATGCGATCGTCACCACCGACGTGGGACAGAACCAGCTCTGGACGACCCAGTTTTTGAGCATGACCGGAAAGAGGCAGCTCCTCACCTCCGGCGGCCTGGGGACCATGGGCTACGGCCTGCCCGCCGCCATCGGCGCACAGCTGGGCAATCCTGACCAGAGGGTCATCGCCGTCTCCGGCGACGGCGGCATGCAGATGAACATCCAGGAGATGGCTACCGCTATGTGCCAGGAACTGCCGCTGATCTTATGCGTCCTGAATAATTCCTGGCTGGGGAACGTGCGCCAGTGGCAGGAGATGTTCTTCGACAAACGCTACTCCGCTACCTGCTTAAGATACCGCAAAGGCTGCACCAGGAACTGCCTGGAATCGGATAAATGCTGCCCGCCCTACACGCCGGACTTCATCAAGCTCGCAGAGAGCTATGGGGCCCAGGGCATCCGCGTGGAACAGGCAGAAGACATAGAAGCTGCTTTCCTGGCAGCCAAAAACGAAACAAAACGCCCCACCCTGATCGAATTCATCATCGATCCAGAAGCAAATGTGTCACCCATGGTACCCACAGGCAAACCACTCAATGAAATGCTCATGGAATGTTAGGAGGACGATCATGAAAAAACGTTGGATCTCACTGTTCGTTGAAAATGAAGTCGGCATGCTGGCCAAGATCTCCGGTCTTTTCTCCGGGAAATCATACAACCTGCAGTCCCTCACAGTGGGCGAGACTGAAGACCCCACCGTCTCCCGCATGACCATCGGAGTGATCAGCGACGATATCACCTTTGAACAGATCAAAAAACAATTGAACCGCAGCGTGGGCATCATCAAAGTGATCGATTTCACAGACACGCCCATCCATATGAAAGAGATCTTATTTGTAAAAGTCAAAGGCTGCAACAAGAGCGACCGTGAAGAAGTATTCCGGATCGCGCAGGTCTTCGGCATACAGGTCACTGACTACGGCAAGAACAGCATCCTCCTGGAGTCCACCCAGACAGAAGCCCGCAACAACGACATCATCGATCTCCTAAACCAGGATTTCAGCGGGCGCATCGAGGTGGTACGGGGCGGGAGCGTCGCCGTAGAAGCCATCAGCATGCAAGACCGGTAAAAGACTACTGTATCATGAGAAAGGAGTGCGCAGATCCATGAAACAAGCCAACGACCTCAAACAGCTGCTCCGGCAGATCGACCACAAAAGTTATCCCGCATACAAAGACACCCGGGGGAGTTACCGTTTTCCCGGATACATCCTGAACATCGACCATGTACAGGGCGACCCTTTTGCCTCTCCCTCCAAGGTCAGCATCGCAGTATCCGGACAGGAGGCAGGCTTTCCCGCCGACACCTACGACCAGCCCCACAAGCGTATCGCCCTCCAGGACCATATCCTGCGCCTGTTCTCCCGCGCACTGGGACAATACAGTTTCAAAGCCCGTGGTTCCGGCAAGAGCGGACTGATCGGCGTCAGCCGCTGCGGACAGGAGATCCTGGAACGCACCGCCTGCCAGATGGATCCAAAGAACGGCAGTCTTCTGGTCCGGATGGAAGTGGGATTCCCCGCCGACGGCCGCCGTATCAACTCTGGGGAACTGATCAAGATCCTCTTCGATTTCCTGCCGGAGTGCATCCCCCAGAGTCTCTACTACAAGAAACTGGATGCCCGGAAGGTCCAGAAAGTCAAAGAACTGAGCGAAGACCAATATTACATCCGCCAGCAGATCAAAGCCCGGAAGCTGACCGCTTTCGTGGCAAACGGGACGATCCTGCCCAGAGAGAGCGGCGTATCCGCCCGCCCTATGAAAAATGCCGTACCTTTCAGATCCCCCTCTTCCCTGGAGATCACTCTGGATCTGCCCAACCACGGCCCGCTCACAGGCATGGGCATCCCCCAGGGGATCACATTGATCGTGGGCGGCGGCTACCATGGCAAATCCACATTGCTGAAAGCCCTGGAACTGGGCGTATACGACCACATCGCCGGGGATGGCCGGGAATATGTGGCGACGGACGACACCGCGGTGAAGATACGCGCGGAAGATGGGCGCAGCATCAAGAAAGCCGACATCTCCATGTTCATCAACAACTTGCCCAATGACCGGGATACCCGCGCCTTCTCCACAGAAGACGCCAGCGGCAGCACCTCCCAGGCCGCCAACGTGATCGAGGCCATGGAAGCGGACACACGGCTGTTCCTCATCGACGAGGACACCTGCGCCACCAATTTCATGGTGCGGGACGACCTGATGCAGCGGGTGGTACACCGGGACCAGGAACCGATCACGCCTTTCATCGAACGCGTCCGCCAGATCTACCAGGAACAGGGGATCTCCTCCGTCATCGTGGCGGGAAGCTCCGGCTCCTATTTCCATGTGGCAGACACCATCTTACAGATGAACCAGTACAAACCCATGGACATCACAGAACTGGCCAAACAGGAAGCTAAAGCCTTCCCACTGACCTGCGAAGACGCACCGAAAGCAGCGCCACCCACCACCAGCCGCTGCCCCCGTCAGTCCTCCTCCTTCCGCAAAAACGACCGGATCAAGATGAAGACCATGGGCAAAGACGCTTTTTCCATCAACAAAGAGACGGTGGATCTGCGCTATGTGGAACAACTGGTGGACAGCGAACAGACCACCGCTCTGGCCTATCTTCTGAAATATATGGAACTCCATTGTTTTGACGGACGCACTCCCTTAAAGGATATCATACCCAGACTGTCCGCCCAGCTCCACGAAAAAGGCCTGGCCTCCATCAACGAGAGTTCCTATCTCTCCTCTAACCTGGCCATGCCAAGACCACAGGAGATCTACGCCTGCATCGACCGCTACCGCGGACTGATGCTGTAAGGCAAAAACATACGCAAAGGGTGCCTTCCGATCTGATCAGCAGACACCCTTTTTGCAGTGCGCCCGCCGGGTATACTAAAAAGAGGCTGATACACTCTCCGTGCAACAGCCCCTATCGATCTAATGATCATTCCATCGTTTATACGATTATGTATTTTATTTGTCGTCTTTCTTCAGATAGATGAACCAGTATACAACACCAACGAACAATGCGCCGCCGACGATGTTGCCCAGTGTCACAGGGATCAGGTTCTTTCCGAAGAATGCACCCCAAGTCAATTTAGCGGTATCAGCAGTAGCTTTTGCAAGATAATCTGCATTTCCCATAGCAAACAGACCTGCAGGACCATAGAACATATTGGCAACACTATGCTCGAAGCCACTCAGTACGAATACCATGATCGGATAGAAAAGGGCAGCGATCTTACCAGCAGCAGTCTTAGAAGAAAATCCCAGCCATACAGCCAGACATACCAGGAAGTTACAGAAAAGGCCTTTTAAGAATGCATCCCCGAAAGTGAGAGAACATTTAGCCACAGCCGTATTGATCGTAGCACCTGCCAATGCGCCGTCGAACAGGCTCAGCTGATGACATGCTGTCATACTCCATGCTACAAAGATACTCCCTACAAAGTTGCCCAGATAAACGATCACCCAGTTACGCAGCATACCTACGATGCTCGCTTCTTTTTCCAAAACAGAGATGATGATCAGACAGTTTCCGGTGAACAGCTCACTACCAGCCAGGATGACCAGAGTAAGACCTGCCGGGAACACGCACGCACCTACCAATTTCGCTACGGACGGAGCCGCGATGCTGACAGAAGCAGTAGAAGCGCCAACACCCGCGATAGCGATGAACATCCCGGCCAGGATACCCAGGATGAACAGTTTACTAGCTTTCATCGTTGTCTTGCCTTTACCGATCGGTACATAATTTTTTGCGATTTCTGCTGGTGAATTCATCATAACAAATCTTCCCCCTTCTTAAACGTAAAATATTCTACTCATAACCTATGCTTGATGCCGCCCATAAAGAAGCTGCGCCGCACAAGTCCTGCAAAAAGCATTTTTCCGGGATACCTGCCAGCATGTATACATCCATGGTACGCCAAACGGCATAGTGGGATCCCTGGACGATATACCTTGCGACAGACATATGGGTCGTCGTGACAAAACCGGAAAAAATAAGCTGTATGCATTGATAGATTTATTATATATGCAATTTGCCATAAAATCAATACTTTATTGAAAATATTTCAGCAACTTCACAATCCCATCCCAATTTTCCACTTGTTTTGATCCTCACCTTGCCCAGGCTCTGTATCTTGTCAGTCAGCCGTCTCTTCTTCTGCTCCGCTGAGGACCTGGGGCTGGTGACCGTTATATGTACTGTGGGATGAAAGCGGACAGGGCCAAGACTATATCCGGCGATCATCAAGAGCCGCAGCTCACCGCTGCGGCCCCCTATCCTCTGTCATCGATCCATGATGCCTTTTAACGCCTGGTACAATCCCCTGTAGATCCTATAATTTCTATCATACGCGTCCCAAAGCCCCGGATCCGCCCTGTGATACCGCTCTTCTTTGATCGTCAGACCCACAGCCTCCTCAAAGTCTCTGTACACGCCCACGCCTACCCCTGTCAGCAGGACCGTCCCCAGCACCGTAGCCATGTCGGAATAAGGCACAGAAAGATCTTTTCCGGTGATATCCGCCTTCATCTGTGTCCACAGCAGGGAATTGGCCGACCCTCCGGTGGCTCTCAGCGTCCCCACGCTGCACCCGGCCTCCTCCGCCACGTCGATGTTGTGCCGGATCGAGTAAGCCACGCCTTCCATGGCCGCCCGCACCATATGGCCTTTCGTCTTGGCATAGTCAAGTCCGTAGAAAACGCCCTTGGCGTTGGCATCCCAGATGGGGGTCCTCTCGCCGGACATATACGGGAGGAATACCAGCCCCTCCGACCCGGGCGGGATCTGTTCCGCCAGAACGTTCAACTGCTCTAAGGAGGACATCCCCGTCTCCCCTTCTCTGGAACGTTCATACTGGGCAAATTCCCGCTCCATCCAGCGCATGACGCCCCCGCCGCCCGTGGTCCCGCCCTGCAAGATCCACGTCCCCGGGACCACATGGCGGCTCAAGATCAGCCTGGGATCCGCCTTATATGTGTCTATACAGATGCTGATACCGCCGGCCTGCCCGCCCTGTTCCTGGCATTCCCCGGCATGTATGACCCCGGCGCCCAGCGTGGCGCAGGCGGCGTCCAGTCCTCCGGCCACCACCTCCGTCCCGGCCAAAAGCCCGGTCTGCTCCGCCGCCTCGCGCGTCACCCGGCCCACCACCTGATGACAGGGGACGATCGCCGGCAGCATCCCCGAAGGTATGCCCAGCTTGCCGCCCATCTCATGATCCCAGTAGCCCTGCCGTATGTCAAAACAATGCCAGCTATACCCCTGGGACGGATCCATGACCATCTCGCCGCATAGTTTATAAGTGATATACCCGTTAGACGACAGGATCTTCGCCACTTTCCCGAAGATCTCAGGATGATGCTCCTTCAGCCAGATGACTTTCCCGGTGGCATACATGGGCTGGAGGGGATTCCCCGCTACACGGAAGATCTCCTCCTCGCCGATGGCCTCGTTCAGCCTCCGGCACTCCTCTTTCGCCCGGGTGTCCAGCCACAGGGGAGCGTCGGCCAGTACCTCTCCAGCCTCGTCCAGGTACACAGGCGCTCAGCTCTGACCGTCCACGCCCACCCCCGCGATGGATGCCGGCGGGATATCCCCGTCTGACAGAACGCTCTTCACCGCTCTGCACACAGCCTCCCACCAGACCGGAGGATATTGTTCCACCCATCCCGGAGCCGGGTACTGGCAGGGGTATTTTACACTCTTCGCGGCCACCGCCCTGCCTTCCCTGGTAAAAAGGGCGACCTTACAGGCGCTGGTCCCTATGTCGATCCCCAGAAGCAACTGCTCCATCCTCACACCCCCTCGTCAGCCTATCTGCTATAATCCCCGATCTCTTTTGCCATAGATGCAAAGTCCACGATATTCTCAAGAGGCATATCGTCCTGAAAATTACTGGTGGGCGCCATGATATAGCCTCCGTCTTTCCCCAGCGACCGGATCCGTTCCTCCATCTCGTGTCTCAGCACATCCCGCCCGTAGATCAGCGCCGTCTGCTCGTCGATCGCCCCATGGAAGATCACTTTATCCCCAAATTCCTCCTGGAGACGGTATGTATCCATCTCCGCGGCAGAATGCTGGACAGGATTGAGCACATCGATCCCCGCCTCGATCAGATCCGGGAGCAGCTTATACACCGACCCGCAGGTGTGATGGAAGATCTTGGCATGGGGCGCCTTCGACCGGATAAAGTCGTTCAGTCTCCTGCGCCTGGGCAGGATCATCTCCCGGAACAGTGCCGGCGACATCAGAGGCCCGTTCTGGGTCCCGTAATCATCCGCCGTCTCTACCATCTGGACGTATTGCCCCGCATCTTTTAACAGCACGTCGTACATGCCCATCTGTATATCCAGGATCTGATCCAGCAGATAATTTGCAAGATCCTTTTCCGCCATCATATCCACCAGGAAATTTTCCATCCCTCTCAATTCCCAGGCCAATTCAAAAAAACCATGGGAGACTGCCCGGGCTGCCAGCGCATAGTCCGTATTGTTGTACAGATCCTCGATCCGCTCCTTGATCCCCCTGTCCCTGCCCGGCGCATAGGGATCCGGCCAGTGGTATGCCTTCAAGTCCTCAATAGAATCTGCATCCGCCAGAGGATTGCTGGAATTCTGGGACAGCCCGGCCTTCATCGTCTTCTGCATCCCCCATTCATTCACCGCCGTGTCCCCTCCCTGGAACCCGGCCGCCCCCTCTTCCGGCGGCATCAGGAAGACATGCCTGAAATCGCTCCCCATCTTTTCCAACACCTGATCGTTGTAGATAGCCGCCGACTCATCCGGACGGAACACGATGTCCCCTCCTTCAATGCCAAAATACTCTTTCACCCTTTTCATAGTGGGATTGGTGAAGCCTGAAGCCGTGGATCCTAAGTCCACCGCTACACGGTCCGGTTTCTTATGGTCTAAGATAAGCTGTACTCTCTCTCTTGAAGTCATGGTCTTTCACTCTCCTTCTATAGATCAAAATCTCTGAAAATCTCCAAACAGGCGGAGGACATTCTCTACCGGGGTATCCTCCTGGATATGGTTCGAGGTGGAGTAGAGATATCCGCCGCCGTACCCCAACTGTTCCCTGCATCTTGATACTTCCCTGTCGATCTCCTGGAAACTCCCATTGATGGCATACTGCATGTCGATACCCCCGCAGAAACAGATCTTATCCCCGAATTCTTCTTTCAGTTCCCTGGCATCCATCCCGGGAAGATTGGGCTGGATCGGGTTCAGGATATCGATCCCCGTGTCGATCAGATCCGGGATCAGCTTGCGGACCGCCCCGCAGGTATGGTGGAGGATCTTCGCCTGGGGCGCGTATCTATGTATCACACTGTTGATCTTCTGTCTCCTGGGCATGATCATGTTCCTGTAAGTCTGTGGCGATAAGAACAGAGACTGCTGGGTCCCGAAGTCCTCGGAGGTCTCCACGATATCTACATAAGGTCCCACTTTCTGCAGGAATCTTTCATAATACCCCATCTGTACATCCATAATCTTATCCAGCAGGACATGGCAGGACTCTTCCTCCATGACCAGTTCACACAGAAAATCTTCACTGCCCCGCAACCAGCATCCCAATTCCATGAAACTGGCAGAGTGGACAGAACGGGCGACCAGTGCATACTCTGTATGTTCTCTTAAGTCTTTCGCCTCCTGCTCCAGCCCTCCATTCCCAGTGTCCCGTCCCGGATCTGGGAACTGATATCCCCGGATCTGATCCATATCCGCATCTTTCAGCGGCGTGGACATCCGCGACCACATGTTCCCGGAACGCACCAGCATGATCCCCCACTCGTCGATCATATGGTCCTCATCCACCACTTCCCGGATCCCATAGTCTTCCAGCCGATAGACCAGGAACCTCACATCCACGCCCAGCGCGTCCAGGATCTGCGGATCGTAGATCGTCCCCGTGTGGCCTTTCCGATAGGGATCCGGCTCCCCCTGGATACGCAGATGGTCTTTCAGCCGTCTGTACTGGGCATCTGTGAGAAAGGAAGAAGTCCCTCCAAAATAGACCGGTATCCTGTCCGGCTGCTGATGCGCCATACTCGCCAATACTCTCTCTTGATGTCATAATGATCCTCCTCATCTTAGCCTTTCACCGCACCCATAGACAAACCCCGCACCAGCTGTTTCTGCATCACGAACACGAAAAACAGGATCGGGAGCATGATGATCGTTCCCGCCGCGCACATCTGTCCCCACATAAGGCCGTACACTGACATAAAAGATGTGATCGACGCCGGCAGGGTCTGCGCGTTGACGTTGGTCAGGACCAACGCAAAGAAATACTCATTCCACGAGAGGATGATACTGTAGATAAACGTAGCCCCAGCCCCGATGCCGAAAGAGGCAGGATCACCCGCGTCAGGCAGGTAAAGCGGCTGCACCCGTCGATCAGACAGGACTCGTCGATCTCTATAGGCAGATCGTCAAAAAACGACCGCATCATCCATACCACCCACGACAAGATCAGCAGCACGTGCATCAGGACCAGCAGCCCCTTCGTGTCATAGACCCCCACAGATTTTGACAAGATATAATAGGGGACCGCACAGAGGATGGGCGGCGCCATGCGCGTGCTCAAGATCCAGTTGGAGATCATCTCCCCCCTCTTCATCCTGTAACGGGACAGAGCATACGCGGCAGGCACGCCGATCAGCAGGCTCAAGAGACTGCTCAGGACCGCCACAAAAACGCTGTTCCAAAAATTATGGATCATAGATCCTTTCTGGAATACATTCTGATAATTGACTGTCGTCCACTCAAAGCCGATCCACTTGATGGGCAGCGCATAAGCCTCCGCGTCCGTCTTAAAAGAGGTGGTCACGATCCACAGGATCGGCAGGACATAGATGACGATCACTGTCCATACGAGTACAAAGAAGACTGCCTTCGACCATTTGACTTTCTTATGTCTCTCCATCATACCGCCTCCCTCTTATTCAGTCTTAGCAGGAACATGGCCGCGATATTGATCAGGATGACCGATAGGACGCCCATAGCCGCTCCTTTGGATACATTGAAGTATTGGAACGCCGTATTGTACATCAGGATATTCACATTCTGGCTGGCCGTGCCCGGCCCGCCCGCTGTCATGGCATAGATCAGATCGTACTGCTTAAACGCATCCATGGTCCGCATCAATATCGCCAGGACGATCGAGGGCCTGAGCGCCGGCAGCGTCACGTAGAAAAAACGCTGGACCGCATTCGCCCCGTCGATACTGGCCGCCTCCAGCGCATCCTGGGACACGCTCTGCAGTCCGGACAGACAGATCAAAAACACCAGGGGCGTCCATACCCACACGTCCGCCACCATGATGGCAGGCACCACAGTCTTCGCATCGGCCAGGAATCCATAGCCTCCGATCCCGATCCGGTCCAGGAAATAGTTGATCAGCCCATACCCGGGATTGTACTTCAGCCTCCAGGCCGTACCCACGATCACCGGACTGATCACCATAGCTGAGATCACCACCGTCCGCAAGATCCGCGTGCCGAACACCTTCTGGAAAGCCAAAATCGCCAGGAGGACCCCTAACACCACTTCCACCGCCACTACTACGATAACATAGATCACCGTGACTTTCAAAGCCGATATATATTCCGGATTTTTTAATATATTGATATAATCCCTAAGCCCCACAAACTGCCATTTTGTATCCGGCTTTACCAGATTCCAGTTGAACAGGCTGATGACGATACTATAGACCAATGGGAATACAGTCGTGAGCAGCAACGCGATCACTGTGGGCGCCATAAAAAGTATCTTATAATGTTTTTTTCCAACTCCCATTCGCTCTCCTCGTAAATATCATCGGAGAGTCCTGACAACCCTCCGATGTATATCCGTGATACATTTTAATAGCCTGCGTCATCCAAGATCTGCTGGACCTGCTTATTGCAATTTTCTAACGCCGCGTCCACTTCAGCCGTTCCGGACAACACATCCGAGACAGCGATCGAGACGACCTCGCCCACTCCACTCTCTTCCGGGATCCTTGGGCGGAAATCAGGATCTGCCAGCTGCAGGGAAGCCTCCATACGATTATATAGAGACAGCGCCCCTTCAAGCCCTTCGTAAGCCGGGATCGCATAGACGCTCTCCAGTGCCTGGTTGGGCGCGGAGAAACCTAATTGTGGTGAAACTTCTGGACTGACGATCCATTCCAGCAATCTTGCCGCCTCTTCCTTGTGGGCGGAACCTTTCGGCACGATCAGATCCCAGGAATAAAAACCAGGCTGGGGATCGTGTTCCCCGTCAGAGGGGATCACCGCGTAAGCCAGTTTCCCAGCTACCGTCGAGGCTTCCGGGTCTTCACAGCGCACGGCCAGGGTCGCAGAGTCGATCATCATCGCCGCCTTCCCCTGCATGACATCATTCTGCACTTCTGTATAAGAATAGTTCGCCACGCCGTCCGGCCCATAGTTTTTCAAAATATCTGAATAATACTGCATCGCCGCTTTTGCCTCCGGCGTGTTGAGATCCGCTTTCATATCGTCTGTGTAGTAAGAACCGCCAAACCCGGCAAGTATAGACGGCCATGTCCACTCGCTGACGCCCATGCCGCGCGCGCCGCGCATAGCGATGCCTGCCACGCCTTCTTCTCCCGCGTCGATCACTTTCGCACATTCCATCAGCTCATCAAACGTCTTCGGGATGTCCAGCCCATATTTCTCAAACAGATCCCCGCGCAAGATGAGGATCGAACAATCCTGATAGAGCGGGACCGCATAGAGTTTTCCATCCTCCCCTTTACAGGAATCGATAAATGTGGGGATAAAATCTCCCTCGTCAAAAGTAGTACTCCCCTCAAAATAAGTATCCAGCGGCTCCACATACCCCGCCTCTATATATTTCGGCAGTGTAAGGAAGTCAAGCAGCATGACGTCGATATCCGTCTTATCCGCCTGGAGTTCCAGACCGGCTTTGGAACGGAGCTGTGTTTCCTGTAAGAAGGTAAAGTTCACATCGATCCCCGTCTCCTCTGTGAATTGGGGCAGCAGCTTTTCCATCTTTTCAAATTCTGAACGGCTGTCGCACATAAAATTGATCGTTGTCTTCGCGTCTGCCATCTCAGCATCCGTATCGTCTCCCGCAGGCGCTGTCGTCTCAGCCCCTCCCGCCTCTCCCTGGCTCCCTCCAGTGTCGGAGCCGCCGCCGCATCCAGTGATCATCACAGATCACATGACAACACTCAACATCACGCTCAAGATTTTCTTCTCCATAATGATCCCTCCCATGTCTGTTTTATCTTCAAACATTTTATGTTTGAAATATAAGTTTTTGTGTTTATATTAAAACATATCATTGATCTATTGTCAACTTATTTATGTTCGTTTCTCTCTTTTAAACAAATTTTCCCGCCATTTTTGTTTATATTCGATACTTGCCCCTCAAATCTTTCCATTTATTGTTTATTTATCCTATATATCAAACATCTTTTCAGGATAAAAGTTCCGATATGCAGATCCTCGCGCCGGAAGATCTTATCCTACGGAGACAAAGTCTTCCATAATATAAAACAGGGCTGCAAGGATCCCCCTGACCCCTGTAGCCCTATCTATTATATCTTTTTTCCCTATAAGATCATACTTGCATTATCTCTACACCCATGCTCTCATACTTTTCCAACAACTCCTGGGATGCACTCTTGTTGGTGATGATGGAGAAATCCTCGTCCATGTTGCTGACCTTTACTAGACTTGTGGTCCCCAGTTTGGAATGATCCGCCAAGACAATGATCCTGTGGGAGACCGCCAGCAGTTTTTCCAAGAAAGAGGCATGTTTATCATCATAACAATACAGGCATCCCTCCTCATCGATCGCTGATGTGCCCATAAACGTGCAGTCCACAGACAGATAATCCAGCATCTGCTCCGCCAGGTAGCCGTTGACGCTCATGGACGGGGCATATACTTTCCCCCCCAGCAGCATCACACTGTTGTTCGCATTCTGTCCCAATGTGTACGCAATGTTCAGATTGTCCGTCACAGTGGTCACCGGTATGGTATAGTCGATACACTTCACCATCTCATACATGGTGGATCCGGACATCAGCATGACAGAACTCGCCTCCTGCCCAAAAAGGATCCCCTTCAGATACCGACTGGCCTCACGCCCAATGACCGCCTTCTCCTCTGGGCAGGACTCCGGATGGTATACCGGCAGCAGGCTCTTCGGCTCAGCTGCTGATATAAAAGCCCCTCCATGGTATCTGGTCACGATGCCTTTTTGTTCTAATTCGATCAGATCCCGCCGGATCGTCATATCTGAAACTTTTAACATTGAAGCCAATTCCACTACGCTGGCTTCTTTTTGCACACTTAGGATCCACTCAATCTGCTCTAACCGATCATTTTTCATACTTTCCCTTCCCGCTGTCCGCCCTATATCCTGTTCATATGTTTTATTATATCTTACATTTCAAACATTTACAACAAAAATATATCTCTAACAGCTCATAAACCTGCCTCTCCTGCGCATATATTGGATAAAAGACCCCATATGGCCATTAAGGAAGTGATCGATATGAATTATCTCTGGGCATTTATGATACTGATCGGCATCATCTATGGATCCATCACCGGAAATCTCCAAGGCGCGGCAGACGCCGCCCTGTCCTCTGCACAGGAAGCTATACAGCTCTCCCTGACCATGTGCGGGGTCATGGCTCTCTGGGTCGGCCTGATGGAGATCGCAAAGGATGCAGGACTGATCGATAAGATCAAAGGGACTATCGACCCGCTCCTGCGCTTTCTGTTTCCCGACCTCCCGGAAGACCATCCGGCAAGAGACCCCATCGCTATGAACATCGTAGCCAATGTGCTGGGACTTGGATGGGCGGCGACGCCTGCGGGCCTGCAGGCGATGGAGGAACTGGGAAAGCTCGAAGAAGACAGACGAAAAGGGATATCCCCCGGGCCAGTGAGAAAGCTGGGGATCGCCAGCAATGAGATGTGTACATTTCTGATCATCAATATCTCGTCGCTGCAATTGATCCCGATCAATGTGATCGCCTATCGCAGCCAGTATGGGAGCGTAGACCCGGCGTCGATCGTGGGACCGGGGATCGCCGCGACAGCTGTGAGTACGATGGTCGCGATCTTATATTGTAAGATGATGGATGGGAAGCGGAGGGCATGAGGCTCTCCGTTTTTCTGTGGATCTTAGAAGAAAAGGTATGAAAAGGGGTATAAATATGGTATATTAGTTCTATAAACTGGAAAAGGTAGTGTTGTCATGGAAAAAAGTTTTTATGATGTGTTTAAACCTGCTACATACCCACAAAGAACATATGTATCAAGAATATCTAAAGGAACGGATATACATACGAAGAACACTTAGAGCAAAGCCTCCTGGTCAAAGGATACCTGACATATATCTTGCAGAAAGCGGTTTTCAAACACGCTCTAAGTAAAAGAAATGTCTCTTTATATGGACAATGACCAGATAAAACAAAAAATTATAAAGGAGTAGACCAACATGGAAAACACGATCTTATTTGTGATCCTGCCGCAATACGCAGACTGGGAAGCGGCCTATATCTCGTCAGCGATATCGATGTTAGGAGAAGGGAAGTACGACATAAAGACCGTCTCCACATCCCGGGACCCGGTACCGTCTATCGGCGGTCTTAAAGTGATCCCGGACCATGATATCCAGTCTGTCCCGGACAGTTATAAAGCTCTCATTTTGATCGGCGGTCTGACATGGCGGGATGAAAATGCGCAGAAAGTAAAGACGCTTGTCAGAGACTGCCAGAAAAATGGAAAGATATTGGCCGGGATCTGCGATGCTGCCGCTTTTTTAGGCACGACCGGCGTCCTAAATGATGTGATCCATACGAGCAATGACCTGGATGATCTGGAGCAATGGGCCGGATCTGCCTACACAGGCAAAGCAAAACACATCCCCAGACAGGCTGTCCGCGACAAAAATATCATAACCGCCAACGGTACAGCCCCTATGGAATTTGCCAAGGAGATCTTACTCGCTCTGGAGATCGCAGACACAGAGAAGATCATGGACTGGTATAACTTCCACAGATTAGGCTTCTATACCGCGCCTATGCCCAACATGTAGACGGAGGACGGAGAGTATGGGACTCTTCTCTGCCCTCCGTCTTTATTTATCCTCCGCCTTGGACAGATCACTGCCCTTTCAAACGGAATCTCGCCACCAGCCCTCTGAGCATATTCGCCTGGCTGGACAGCTCTTCACTGGCTGCCGCGCTCTTTTCCGCTGTAGCCATGTTTGACTGCACAACCTCAGAGATCTGATCGATCCCGCGGATCACTTCATCCGCAGCTGCCGCCTGTTTCACCGAATACTCTGCGATATCCTCGATCAGTCCAGTCATCTCCTCCGTCTGCGCCACTACAGCCATCATAGAAGCTGCCGTTTCTTCCGCGGCCTGGCTGCCCTCCTGCACCGCTTCCACAGTCTGGTCTATGAGAAGGGTCGTATTTTTCGCCGCCTCTGAGGATTTTCCGGCGAGATCGCGCACTTCATCCGCGACCACTGCAAAACCTTTCCCCGCCTCCCCTGCCCGGGCCGCTTCTATGGCTGCATTGAGAGCGAGGATATTGGTCTGGAATGCGATATCATCGATCGTCTTGACAATGCTGTGGATCTCCGTTGATTTACCGCTTATCTTCTGGATCACTCCATTCATGTGCTCCATCTTATCATTACTCTCCAGGATGTTATCTCCCATATCCCGTGAGATCTGGCTGGCCTTTTTTGCTCCCTGGGCCGTTCTCTGTATCCCCTCAGACATCTCACTGATATGCGATGCCAGCGACCCTACTGCATCTGTCTGCTGCACAGCACCCTGGGAAAGGGTCTGCGCCCCATCTGAAACATATCCGGCGCCTTCTGCCACCTGTCCTGCCGCTGTATCGATCTGTCCAAATGTCTCATTGAAGGACAGTGAGATCGCTTCCAGCGATGCTTTGATCTTCGCGAATTCACCGATGTATTCCTGGGAAAGGGTAAATGTCAGATCCCCATGGGAGATATCCTGCAGCTTTTCGGAGATCTCATCGATATAATCCACATAATCCCGCAGCCTGACCACCGTCTGTCCAAAATTATCCGCTAACTCACCCAATTCATCGTTGGCATAATGGCGGATCTCCTGATCCAGCTCCCCATCTGCGATCTTCGCCGCCACCTCATTCAGCTCAGCCACCGGCCGGCCTATGATACGCCTCACCAGCAGGATGCTCAGCAGGATCGCCAGCAGGATGCACAATATGGATACCACCACCATGATGATGGTCAGCGAATGCAGGTCACGCAACACCTCACCTCTGGACACATACGCCACTGCTGCCCAATCGCTCCCTGGTACGTGCTCTACCTGTATGTACGTTTTATTTTTGTAGAGGGACAGCCCTGTGGCATCTTTTTGTATCTGTTCACGGGCATACGCATACATATCCCCTTCAAATTCTTCCAGGATGCGTCCGGTCATCTCTTTATCCCGATGCCCGATGATCGTACCTGTCCGGGTATCCACCAGGAAGATCCCTCCGGTCTCCTCCAGCCGGATCCCCTTCACGATATCAGAGATCGCATCCAGATACACATCTGCCGCCGCTACGCCGCGGGTATTGCCTTCTGCATCTTGCAGCATCCCGGAAGCCCCGACCACATAGGACTGGCTGTCCTCGTCAAAATACACGTCCCCCATGATGAGATCCCGTGACTGTATACCGTCCTGGTACCAGGATTTTTCCTCCGCTCTGAAATCCGGCCCCGGTACAAATGAAGCATGGTACAGGCTCCCATCTGTCAACGCCACATAAAGCCCCGCAGGATAGGCGTCGTTTTGATCCACTGTATGTTTTATATATCCTTTCAACGCCGGTACATCCATATCCTCGTACTCAATGGTATCCCTCTGCATGGTCAGCATGGTCATTGTCTTATTCATCCATGCATTGGTCTCCTGTATAGCTTTATCTGTCGTCTGCTGCAACAACTTCTCACTCTGCTCCAGCAGTGTATCAGAAACACAGTTATATACGATCAGAAGGAGTACTGCCACCACGATCATGATCGTGACAACGATCGCCCCCACTAACTTGGCCGCCACGCCCCATCTGCGCATCCCCTCGCTCACTGCAGTAACATTTTCTTGCCTCTGTCTTTTTTTCATATCCGCGCTCCTTACTCAGCTCCTCTTCTGTCCAGAAAATCCAAAAACTGCCCAAAGCCGCCATGAGGATAGCAAGAGATATCTTTCTTCCTTTTATTGATCATATGATCTGTCAGGAGAAAGACATGCATCCCCAGCTCTCCAGCTACCATATCCTCTTCTACGTCATTTCCCACCATGCAGCATTCTCCCGGCTGGACTCCCAGACGTTCGAGGACAGCACTATAGTAGCGAAGATCCGGCTTACAGTAACTGATATTTTCATAAGTGGTATAGAACAGAAAATCTCCAGGCTCAAGGCCCGCCCAGCGGATACGGCTCTCTGTCGCCACCGCCGGGAAGATCGGGTTCGTAGCCAGCGCCACCCGATACCCCCTCTCCTTGACCTGTGCCACCGTCTCGGCCGCTTCCGGATCATAGCCGCAGACAGCCCTCGCCCCCTGGAACTCTTCCCGGTAGAATGCCTCAAACAAAGGCTTGTCCCCCATAGCCTCCTCGCCATAGATCTCAGCAAACTTTTTCCAGAAAACCTCCTCGTTGCTCTGGCTTCCATCATTTCTGACCATAGCAGCCGTCCCTGTCCATATGGCCTCTTCAAGTTTCTCCGGCTCATACCCATGAGACGCCAGCTTTTCTGTAAGGAGTTTAAAATATGATCCTGTGAACCGTTCCTGATCCATCGGGAGCAGCGTCCCGTCCAGATCGAACAAAACTGTCGTTATCCTCATCTCTCCTGTGTCCCCTCCGTCACATCAAAAAAATATAAAACCTCTCTTGACTATCATATGATCTCCAGCACCAAAAATCAAGTACATATACGCCGATCTTCGCCTATAGCTACCTATAATCCCTCCAAAATCTCTCCGGCAGCCGCTCTCCTTCCCGGGCGGCTCTCCAGAAGCTCTCCAGCATTTCCGGTGTCTCCTCCACCGCCTGCCCGAAAAGCTCTTCCAATCTGTCCAGATAAGGGGCACAGCGCGGATCACAAAACTCCCTCATGTAGCTGCCGCCCACTTTTTCAAATTCCCCAATGAGCTTCAAAAAAGGGAGGATCACTCTCTGTTTCCGCCCGTTATCATCGAAGACCATCGTATTTGTGATAAAGATCATATTGCGCAGAGCTTTTTCCACTTGTCTGACCGTCGCCTCCGGGAACATCCTCTGGATCACATAGGCATTTTCCAGATAAGGCCGGATACAGCATGCCGCCGGGTAATACCTGTAAGGATCCCGTCCAGTCCTGACCATCAGGCGTCTGTCAAGTTCCTTTTCTATCTCTCCATGGCCCACCTCTTTGACCACAGTGCCGCTTATATACGGATGGCAGGTGCTGTCCAGCATAAAATGACATACGAACCCCAGCAGATATACCAAAAGCGCGTCGTCTCTGTCTTTCCTCACCAGGGAAGCCCCCCGTTCGAAAAAAGGAGCAGCCACCTCTCCGTGCAGCCGCACTCCATTCTGGTTCACACGGTTTTTTCCAAAGCCGTGATAGAACAGGATATCCGGCCCGTGCAGCCCGATCCGGTACAGTTCTCCATACTCCTTCACCGTCCGGCGCATCTGGCCGGACATCCTTTTGTATACTTCTTTCCCAAACAGATCATGTGTATATGTTGTAGGCATGTCTTCCCCCTTTGCTTTACACATCCAGTTTCAACTGGACTTCCTCTTCCGCCTCTGCTTTGAAATCCTCCACCTGCACTGTATCCATCACAGGGAGTTCATCCAGCCCCTGCACCCCAAAAGAACGCAGAAATTCCTCTGTAGTCCCAAAAAGGATGGGTCTGCCCGGAGCTTCCAGCCTCCCCACCTCTTTGACCAGGTCATATTCTACCAGTTTATTCACCGTATGGTCGCATTTCACCCCGCGGATCTTCTCGATCTCCGCCTTGGTGACCGGCTGTTTATAGGCGATGATAGAGAGCGTCTCCATCATCACATCCGTCAGCGCTATTTTTTTTGGTTGGACAGCGATGTTTATCAGATACTCATAATACTGCTCCTTCGTACACATCTGATAAGCATCTTCCAGTTCAATGATCTGGATCCCATATCCATCCTGCTGATACCGGTCCATCAGATCCCGGACGAGTTTCTGCGTCGTGGGCACATCCTGTCCGATCGCCTGGGCCAGAGCTTCTGTCTCCACCGACTCCCCCATAGCGAACAAGATCGCCTCTATAGCCGCCTCCAGCCGTCTCACATCCGTATCCATCAAGCATCCACCGCCTCTATCTTGATCTCGTCAAATATATGTTCCTGGATGATCCGGATATCCCCCATCTTCATCAATTCCAGGATCGCCAGGAACGTCACCACCACCTGCATCTTACTGGCCTGTTTTTCCAACAGGTCAAAAAAATTGGACCTGCGATGGACTCTTATATATTCCCGCACGTCGCGCAGCTTATCCGAGAGACTGGTCTCTTCCTGCTCGATCTTGCCGAACCTGCTGCGGATAGGGTCCAGCTTGTCCTCCCTCTTTTTCATGACCGAACAGAACAGCTTATTGAGCTGGGGCAGAGTTATATCAGCCAACAGTTCCGAGGGACTGACTGGCTGACGATATCCGGCCACCTCCGCCGGGATGGTCGGTCTCTTGTAGAAATGCTTTTTCGCATCCTCTAACCGTTCTCTCAATTCATAGGACATGTACTTATACATTTTATACTCCAGCAGTTTTGCCACGAGTTCTGCCCTGGGGTCTTCCTCCTCGCTCTCCTCCTGGACCGGAGCTGGGAGGAGCATCTTACATTTGATATCCATCAGCGTCGCTGCCATCACCATAAATTCGCTCATGATGCCCAGGTCTTCCCGTTCCATCTGATGGATATATCCCATATATTGATCCGTGATCTCCACAATAGGGATATCATAGATATCCACTTTATTTTTATCGATCAAGTGGAGCAGCAGGTCCAGCGGGCCCTCAAACACCGGGAGTTTTACCGGGATCGACATCACACATCGCCTCCATGCATAAGTTCTAACACGATCAGTTCCCGGGGATCATGTATCCGGAACCGTACCGTATGTTCCCCCAGCCCCGGACTGACCACCATATGCTGATCCCCCCGGGTAAATGCCCCGCAGCAATACGCCGGGAACAGATGGAAGTTGGGAGCGATCAGCCCCCTGTTCTCTGAGAATCTGCACACACCCCCATGATAATGGCCGGATAAGATCAGATCTGCCCCCCAGGAGAAATAAGACCGGGCAAACTGGGGATTGTGGGCCAGCAAGATATGATAAGCCCCTGTCCACGGGGATCCCAGCGTCCTGTCCAGATAGCCTCTCTCCATGACAATGGGACGCAGCTTTTTATAAAAACGCTCTTCCCCGTCCCATCCCCAGATGACCAGCGGCATCCCATCCCCTATCTCCACCTGTGCATTCTCATTGCGCAGGATATGGACGCCCTGGCTGCAGAGATCATCACAGAGTTTCCTAAAGCCATCCCCATATCTATCTTCCTCTTCCATCAAGCGGTGTTCATGGTTCCCGAAGGCATAATATACAGGGGATCTCTCCACGAGCGCCGACAGGAGCCCTCCCGCCACATGCAGGCAGGGCGAGAGTTCCGCGATCATCATGTCCCCGCCCACAAGGACCAGATCCGGCGCCGCCTCTTCCACCGCCTGCAAAAGCCGCCCGTTCTCCTCACCAAAACATAAATTGTGCAGGTCGCTGAGAAAGACCAGCCGGATGTGTCTATGTCCGATCTTCTCCGAACAGATACGATACGTCTTGATCTTAAATTTTTTCATGTGGTAAGTTTATCATGTTCATAGCAATAATTCAAGCACGGTCATCTGACTGCAAAAGCCAAAAAGACCGCCCGCATCGATAGATAGATGAGATAGTCCAGATAACTGGAAGCCGGCACATCCTCAGCCGCCACGATCTTCACGCTGCCCACTTCCCGGCCATCCAGCAGATACACCGCTTTCCCCGCCGTGTCTCCGGCTTTAACGGGGGCAGTCAGCGACTTTTTCATATGTATCTCTTTCTCCATCCCCTCCATGGACCTGCCCTCTGTGTCCAGATAATAAAATGTATCGCTGAAATCACAGGACACACTGCCCTTGACCGTTTTTTTCACAGGGATCTCTTTGAGTTCCTCCGTATGCTCATCCACATACATGCTGCACTTACTGAACCCGTGGTCCAACATAGCTGCGGCGTCTTTGAAGCGGACTTTAGGATCCGGCGCCGTCATCACAACGCTGATGAGCGTGATCCCATCCCGCACCGCGACCGTAGAGACACAATACTTGGCAATACTGGTACTCCCTGTCTTCAATCCCACACAGCCCTCATAGCTGCGGATCAGTTTATTGGTATTGGTCAGTCCAAATCCACTGCTGCCCCGCGCGGTCACATGGGTGATGGTATCCATCCATATGGAAGAGTACTCCAGGATCTTGGGATAGTGGGTGACCAGCTCTCTGGACATCAACGCCACATCGAACGCACTGGAATAATGATCCTTCGATTCCGTCAGTCCACAGCAATCCACAAAATGTGTGTGTTCCATCCCCAACCTTTCTGCCCGCTGGTTCATCGCTTGGACAAAAGCCTCCTCACTGCCGCTGATATGCTCCGCCATAGCTACGCTGGCGTCATTCCCAGAAGCGATGACGATACATTTGATCATCGTTTCCACCGTCTGTTTCTCTCCTTCTTCCAGGAATACCTGTGAACCACCCATGGACTTTGCATAGGCACTGGTAGTGACCTCATCCTCCATCGTGATCTTCCCCTCCTCCAGAGCGTCAAAGATCAAGATCAAAGTCATGATCTTCGTGATACTTGCAGGGCTGACTTCCACATCTTTTTCCTTCTCGAAAATGACTTTCCCCGTAGCCGCCTCCATCAGAACGCCGTGGGGCGCAGCGATCTGGACTGTACTCTCGCTCACCTGCTCCTGCCCATACACCCGCCCTGGGAAGACCATAAGCCCTCCCACCATACAGATAAGGGAAAGGCCCACGATAAACAGATAAAATAGTTTATTACGCATACTTTCACTCTCCATTTCCATCCTACTCTATTGTAAGAAAGAAAATAGAGGAATATGCATAAATAGATCAACAGATATATCTCCAGACATCAAAAATAGCTGCCCTGCTCATGAAAGAGCAGACAGCTATCCCGGATGATCCGTCAGATGTAAGACTGATCCTTATAACATTTATCCTTCCTGGCGGCACGCAGGCTGCGTCCCAGATCCACCGCGAATATGATGATCACCAGACTCCCCATAAAGACGCCGAACCGATAGGGATACGTATCCACCAGCCGCTCTACGAATCCATGGAGGAACCGGAACAAAAGGATCGTATAGAACCCCCAGGCAAGCGTACTCTCCAGACATACCACCCCTCGGTAATTAAAAGGCTTATCTTCATAATCCCACCAGACTTCCCCAAACAGGTGCTGCATGATCTTCGCCACCAAAAACTCAAAGAGCGTAGCCGTCAGGGCCCCCATGATATACAAAATTATGTAATGGCCATCAAATGGCCTCAGAAGAAAATACACACCCAAAGCGCCAAATCCATAGATCGGGCAAAAAGGCCCCTTCACAAACCCCCGATTAGTCCAACGGCGGTTACAGAACGACATATATGCCGATTCCACCATCCATCCCAGGACACTATACGTGAGAAACCACTGGATCAAATGATAAGAGTCCACGCCAAAAAAATGTCTACTCCACATATACCCTCCTTCTCTCAGAACTTCTCCATCTCCCCCTCAGAGACATGTCCCTGTCACAACATCGGTGCAAACAGCCGCAAGACACTCTGCGCCGCCCGGACGACTATATTCCTGTCCCTGCACCGATCCAGCGTGACCTGCATACACATTTTCAGAGATTCCAGATAATCCTGCCGCATATCTTCCACCGCCCGGCACCGATACAGCCATACCCCATTTTCAAAATGGAGATAGAGGCTGCGGTAATCCATATTGATGGTCCCGATGACAGCCAATTCATCATCACAGACAAAAGATTTTGCATGGAGGAAACCCGGCAGATATTCATAGATCTTCACCCCAGCCTCGATGAGCTGTTCATAATACGACCGTGTCAGCAAGAACACGATCTTCTTATCCGGGATACCCGGAGTCATGATGCGCACATCCACCCCGCTCTTTGCCGCCAGGCACAAGGCAGTCATCATCTCATTGTCGATGATCAGATAGGGTGTACAGATGTATACATACCGCTCCGCCCGCCCGATCATATTCAGGTAGACATTCTCCCCCACGATCTCATCATCCAGAGGCGTGTCACAATAAGGCTGCACAAACCCGTCTGTCTCAAAAGGCCCCGGATGGTATCTGTGGGGCACATACCCAGAAAACTGGACAGGCATCTTGGTGATCACAGACCACATCTGCAGGAACATCACCGTCAGATTCCATACAGCCTCCCCCTTCAGCATGATCCCTGTATCTTTCCAATGGCCAAACCTCTGGCGCAGATTGATGTACTCATCCGCCAGATTGATCCCGCCTGTAAAACCTGTATGGCCGTCCACCACACAGATCTTCCGATGGTCCCGATTGTTCAGGATCACGTTCAGCATAGGGCGGAAGGGATTGAAGGCGGCGCATTTGATCCCTTTTTCCTGTAATTCTTTATAAAAATGATGGGGCAGAGTCGTGATACAGCCAAAATCATCGTAGATCAGACGGACATCCACCCCCTGACCCGCCTTTTTTTCCAGTATATTTAAGATGGAATTCCACATCACCCCATCGTTGATGATGAAATATTCCATAAATATAAAGTGTTCCGCTTTGCCCAATTCCTGCAGGAGCATAGGGAACAGATACTCGCCTTCCGGATAATAATCTACCGTCGTGCCTTCCTGCAGCGGAAACTCCGCATGATCCCGGATGTACCTGGACTGGTTCGACACATTCCTGTTCATCCTGTCCAACTTCCCGCGGACAACAGGTTCCTCTTTCAGAAGATCCTTTCCTTTTTCCAAGACTCTCTCATAATCCTCCTGCATGGCAGAAGCCACCCTGGAAGTCCCGAACACCGCATACAGACAGACTCCAAAGATCGGACCGACCAGGATCACGATCGTCCATGCCAGCTTATAAGACGGATTGATGCGCTTATTCACCAGCCAGAGTACGATCACCACCGCGACCGTGCTGAGCAGCATCCGGCTCACCTGCGACATATTGTTCAAAAACCAGAACAGAGACAGCCACCAGACCAATTGCAGGAGAAGCGCCACACTGATATAAAATACTCGGTTAAAAAGGATCTTAAATATCTTTTTCATATCGACCTGACATTTCTGCTCACACAGACAGCGCCATAAATGAAAGCCGGCGACCCCGTCGTGCCTACAAAACTTTCGTGTAAGATAAAAAACCCCTGTCAAAAAGGCAGGGATTTTTGCGCACATTAATTATATTTACGTTTCCTGGCGGCTTCAGACTTTTTCTTACGGCGCACGCTCGGCTTCTCGTAATGCTCTCTTTTGCGGATTTCCTGCTGAATGCCGGCCTTAGCACAACTTCGTTTGAATCTGCGCAGAGCACTGTCTAAAGTCTCGTTCTCTTTTACGATCACATTTGACATAAACTCACACCTAACCTCCCTCCAGTTGTAGATTGTGCGTAAATACAACTGTATGGGTATTTTATTGCACAAATGATATTATAACAGATATTCTCAGTCCGTCAACTGATTTCCTGTAATTTTATAAATTTTTTATAAACTTTCCTTCAGTCCTTACTGTTCCAGCAGCGGAAGGACACCTGCCGGGACCTGGTTCGCCTGGGCGAGCATCGCCTGGGCCGATTCGCCTAAGATATCATTTTTCATCCGTTTCATCTCTTCCTTCGCCATCTCCACATCCCGGATACGGCTCTCTGAAGCAGATATGTTCACATTCATGGCATTCAAGTTGTTCGCCGTACACGCCAGGCGGTTCTCATATGCGCCGACCCTGCCCCTCTCCTTGCTCACATAGTCGACCCCTTTCTCTAACATCTGGATAGCCGCCCGCGCGTCTTCCTCCGTCCTTACAGAGATATCCTCGATACCCATTTCGGAGAGTTCCAGGTTGGGCAGTTCCACTTTCAGCTGGCTGCTCCCCTCTGACGTCTCCGCGATCTGCAGTAAGACCGTGCGGTTTCCCTGATCCCCCTTCAAGAGAGATAGACCATTAAAACTCGTGTTATCCCTGATCCGTGCGATCTCA
Source organism: uncultured Lachnospiraceae bacterium (assembly GCA_947652925.1). Lineage (GTDB taxonomy): Bacteria > Bacillota > Clostridia > Lachnospirales > Lachnospiraceae > MGBC164599. The sequence goes on along the minus strand of CANTEW010000003.1, from coordinate 39,375 downwards.
CCCGCCAAGTGGTCCACCTCATTTTGGATCATCTCACGGTTTTCACCCGAATATGTCACATTGGCCGCCTGTACCGACAGTGACATCATCCTGTCCAACATGCCGTGTACTTCTTTCATAGCGCCCTCTACAGTCTCCACAAGGGAGATACCGTCCATAGAATTTTCAAAAGCCTGATCCAAACCGGTGACCTGCGCCCGCATCTCTTCCGAGATGTTCAGTCCAGCCGCGTCGTCCGCTGCACGGTTGATCCTGAAACCGGATGCGAGCTTCTCCACATTTTTTTTCTCCCTGGAATTATTTGTTGACAATGTTTTGTGCGTGTTCAATGCCTTGATATTATGCTGGATCCTCATCTAGTACCCCTCCATCCCAAAACGATCTATTTTCTGACAGCCTGCGCCACATGTCTCTTTACACGACCAGACTGCTGCATTGCACTGATACATACTTTCTGATAGATTTATTATCGGCAGTTTCTTCCTGTAACTTAAGAGATCCTTTGGCATTTTATATCAAAAGATAACAGTCCCTTTTATTATAATTAGGAAATGATATCTGCCCAGGAGAGATCCTCTGCCTCGCTTATATAATATATGTTGACACAAAACATAAAGTTATAGTAGAATCTCTAAAAGACATGAGTACTCCATCCAGTCAGAAAATAGAGTTTTGCTCTGTCTGCTCTGTGCCAGTGCTAGAGCGTGTCTGAAAACCTCAAATATCCTTAAGTTATAGAAAATTTGCAGATAATAGATGAGTACATTCCAAAAACAGCGTTTTAAGGGGTCCGGGTGAGATCCGTGATCCCCGGCGCTTTTGGCACTTTTCTCGCAGAAAAGTACATAGAAAAATTTGAGCAGCCACGGATTGTATCAAATTCTTGTAAAATTTAAAATCATTTACAGAATTTTTAAGGTTTTAAAATACACTTTAGACAAAATTTTGACAGCGATACAGTGGCATCGGTTAGAGATCTTAACGACACAATGGTGCGGATCAGACAGAGCAGGACTCTAATTTCTGGCCGGATGGAGTACTAGATGACCCTATAAATTTTTTTCAAAGAGGTATGACAATATGAATGAGTGTTATGGATGCAACACCTGCAAGAGTGCAGACAAACCGTTAGAAGGATTCATTGCCGGGCTTCCCATGGAAACATCCCACCACCGTGTAGACAGCCAGAGTACCAAATGCGGCTTCGGTCTCCAGGGCGTATGCTGTCGTCTGTGCGCCAACGGCCCCTGCCGGATCACACCCAAGTCACCCCGCGGGATCTGCGGCGCCAACGCCGATACCATCGTCGTGCGGAATCTCTTGAGAGCCGTTGCTTCCGGTTCCGGCTGCTACATCCATGTAGTGGAGAACACTGCCTTAAATGTTAAAAATATCGCCAAGACAAAAGGCGAGATCAAAGGCGTTGAGACGCTGAAACGCCTGGCGGACATCTTCGGCATCGAAGAGAGCGACGTACATAAATGCGCAGAAGCCGTAGCTGACGCCGTATTGAGAGATCTGTACCTGCCCGAATACGAGAAGATGCAGCTGACTGAAAAACTCTCCTACGGACCCCGCTATGAGAAATGGAAAGAACTGGGTATCCTCCCGGGCGGTGCAAAATCCGAAGTCTTCCACGGCGTGGTAAAATGCTCCACCAACTTGAACTCAGACCCAGTGAATATGCTCCTGGACTGCCTGAAATTAGGTATCTCCACAGGGATCCACGGCCTTGTGCTGACCAATCTGTTAAACGACGTCGTATTAGGCGAGCCTGAGATCCGTACAGCTCCTGTCGGCCTGCGCGTGATCGACCCAGACTACATCAACATCATGATCACCGGGCATCAGCATTCCATGTTCACATTCCTGCAGACGCGTCTGATCGACGATGATGTGAAAGAAAAAGCCAAAAAAGCCGGTGCAAAAGGATTCAAACTCGTAGGCTGTACCTGCGTAGGCCAAGATCTCCAGCTGCGCGGCGCACATTACACGGAAATCTTCGACGGACATGCCGGGAACAACTACACCAGTGAAGCGATCCTGGCCACCGGAGGCATCGACGCAGTGATCTCCGAATTCAACTGTACCCTCCCCGGGATCGAACCGATCTGCGACGAACTGAAGATCAAACAGATCTGTATCGACAACGTGGCAAAGAAGGCAAACGCGGAACTAAAAGAATTTGACTTCGAAAACCGCGCAGCCGTGACCGAAGAGATCATCGACGAGATCGTAGAGGCATATAAAGCCCGCCGCGGCAGCGTGACCATGAACCTGATGAAAGACCACGGCAACGACAACACCCTCACAGGCGTCAGCGAAGTATCCCTGAAGAAATTCCTGGGCGGCAGCTGGCAGCCTCTGATCGACCTGATCGTATCCGGGGATATCAAAGGCGTGGCCGGCGTGGTAGGCTGCTCCAACCTGACTGCGGGCGGACACGACGTCTTGAGCGTAGACCTTGTAAAAGAACTGATCGCCAGGGACATCATCGTCCTGACTGCCGGATGTTCTTCAGGCGGTATCGAAAACTGCGGCCTGATGGTACCGGAAGCCGCCAGATATGCAGGTCCGAAGCTGCGCGCTGTCTGTGAAAAACTGGGCATCCCCCCTGTACTGAACTTCGGTCCCTGTCTGGCGATCGGCCGTCTGGAGATCGTGGCCACAGAGCTGGCAGAAGCTTTAAAGGTAGACCTGCCGCAGCTCCCATTGGTACTCTCCGCCGCACAGTGGCTGGAAGAGCAGGCGCTGGCAGACGGATGCTACGGCCTCGCCCTTGGACTGCCCCTGCACTTAGGACTGCCACCATTTGTGACCGGAAGCCCTGTAGCCGTACAGGTACTCACTGAAGACATGAAGAAACTGACCGGAGGCCATGTGATCATCAACAGCGACGCGAAAGCATCCGCTGACATCTTAGAGAAGATCATCGAGGAAAAACGGCAGGGACTGAACATATAATATAGAAAGGGGTGGTGTATATATGAAACGCATCATGATCGATCATGAGAAATGTGACGGGTGCAAGAACTGTTCCATCGCCTGTATGCAGGCACACAGGGAGACCGAGGGCACAGTTTACGACCTGGACCTGACAGACCCCCGCAACGAATCACGGAACTATATCTTAAAAGACGCCGACGGACACTACAGACCGCTGTTCTGCCGCCACTGCGACGAGCCAAAGTGCGTGGAAGCCTGCATGAGCGGCGCACTCAGCAAAGACCCCAAGAGCGGTCACGTATTTTATGACGAGACACGCTGCGGCTCCTGCTTCATGTGTGTGATGAACTGTCCGTACGGAGTCCTGAAGCCAGACACCGTGAGCAAGACCAAAGTGATAAAATGTGACTTCTGTGTGAACGCAGGGGAAGGACCATCCTGTGTAGCCTCCTGCCCCAAGCAGGCGATCTATGTAGAGGAGGTGTAAAGGATGAAATATGTGATCATTGGTGCCGGTGTTGCCGGCATAGAGGCAGCAAAGACCATCCGCAAGCGCGATGGTGCAGGGGAGATCCTCATAGTCTCCGCCGACACACATGTACACTCCCGCTGTATGCTCCATAAATTCATTGCCGGAGAACGCGACGAACAGGGACTGGATTTTTCAGAAAAAGATTTCTTCTCCAAATATAACGTGGAGTGGAAAAAGGGCGTCAGAGTTGAGAAAGTCTGTCCCCACACAAAAGAGATCCAACTGGATAACGGCGAGGAGATAAGCTATGACAAACTCCTCCTGGCACAGGGCGCCGACAGCTTCATCCCCCCTGTGGGGGAACTGCGCAAAGCCTCCAACGTATACGGCCTGCGCAACCTTTCCGACGCACAGGCGATCGTAAAAGAAGCCGAGACGGCAGAAAACGTACTGGTGATCGGCTCCGGTCTGGTGGGCCTGGACGCGGCATACGGACTTCTGGAACGCGGCAAGAAGATCACCATCGTGGAGATGGTCGATCAGATCCTGCCCGTACAACTTGACGCCCACGGCGCAGAAGCCTATCAGAAACTCTTTGAAAACGCCGGCGTACGCTTCGTACTGGGGAGAAAAGCTTCTGAAGCCGTATGTGAGCCAGACGGTAAGATACATAAAGTCACCCTGGACAACGGCGAAGAACTGGCCTGCGACCTGCTCATCGTGGCAGCAGGCGTACGCCCCGCCCTGGCCTGTCTGGAAGGCAGCGGTATCGACTGTGACCGCGGCGTGACCGTAGACGCCTCCATGAAGACCTCACAGGAAGACGTCTACGCTGCCGGCGATATCACCGGACTGTCAGGCATCTGGCCCAACGCCACAGACCAGGGCCATGTAGCCGGCGAGAACATGTGCGGCGCAGCAGAGAGCTACACCGACACATATGCGATCAAGAACACGATCAACTTCTTCGGCCTGGTCACACTCTGCGTGGGCCGGATCAAGACAGAAGAAGGCGACCAAATCCAGATCAAAGAAGACAAGACCCAGTATAAACGCGTTATCTTAAAAGACGGAAAAGTAGAAGGGATCCTCCTGCAGGGAGACATCTCAAATTCCGGGACCTGGCAGTATCTGATCAAAAATAAGATCGATATCAGCGGCATCAACAAAGATATCTTCGATATCAACTTTGCCGATTTCTATCAGGTAAAAGAAGACGGCGGATATCAGTGGCGATAATATACGATAATATACAAAAGAGCGGGCAGAGGTCTCATCACCTCTGCCCGCTCTTTTGTATGGCTCCTTATCCAAGATACGAATGGCTCATGATATAAAATTCTTCCTGGCTTGGCTGGTGTGCCCTCTCCATCTTCTCCAGACCATCATCATACGCCTGTGCCTCTTCCTCTGTGACCGCCATGACAGGACTCTCATGATAGACCCATCTTCTCCCGTCCAACACACCGGGCTTGAGTTCCTTTACCATCATCGCCGCCGGATATCTTCCGTTTTCTATACAGATATCATATTTTTTACAGCTCTTGAAACCGCGCCCTACATAATTTGCAGGACTGCCAAATATGACGATCACATCATATCCCAGTGACGCAGCCCGTTCAAAAGAATCTTCCATGAGCCGCTTGCCATAGCCCATCCTCTGATATGCAGGAAAGATACAGACAGGCCCAAATGTAAGGATATCCTTCTCCGTCCCCGCCTCATCCACTAACCGGGAATGTGTGTACATGATATTGCCGATCACCTGCCCGTCAAGCTCGATCACAAGATCCAGCTTTGGTATAAAATCCTCGTGCCGGCGCATGATGTGTACCAGATAATGCTCCACGCAGCCTGGGATATACAGATTATAAAATGCTTTCCGTGTGATCTCTTCTACAGTTTTATAGTCTTTTTCTGTCTCATTCCTTATCTCTATCAATAAGAACCTCCTTCTGGCCAGAGCAGATATCAATATGTCTCATGAGCGCCTCTTCATCCTGCGTATCCTCTCTTTCGCCTCCGCATCCACCGCCCTTGACTCTATGATCTTCTGCAGCGCCTTATTATAAGTGTCATCATCCAGCAGCCGATCTCCAAGAAATGAAAGGGTATCTCCAGGAAAGTGGATATAAAAGATCGAGACCGCCCAGGCCACCGCCATCTTCACATAATAGGAGTCATGGCGTATCTCATTTAAGATCTGGAACGCCCTGTCTCTATACGACGTCCCCACATAATAGTCCAACAGCATCACCACCGCAAAGCGGATCTGGTACTCCTCCTGCGACCTGAAATAGGGCTGTATAAAATCCCATATCTCCTCCGGATAGACTTTCGCCGCTTTAAACCCCGCGCAAAAACTGTCGCAGGTGGACCAATTGTCAATCTTCGGCAAGAACGCCCGGACACACTCCAAGATCTCCGGGAGCGGCGCCTGTATCTTCCCGATCACCATCCCCTGGAGCATGATCTCCTCGTAACTGTCATCTTGCGCCTGAGCCAGATAAGCCCTCCAATCCCCTCTGGCGATCTTCGCGGCCATCTTCCTGAGTTTCGGCAGCCGTACCCCCAGGACACTCTCCCGGGGGATATTGGGTATCAATGAACTGGCAAATCTCTGGAATGCAGGCTCCGCCATCCCCTCCAGAGTCTCTCTGATAACGTCCGCGCGGATGATATCCAGCTGCCTGTCCGCCTTTCCCGCAGTCTCTCCCCATGTCCGGGAGGGATCCTCCATCTCCAGCAGCGTTTTTTTTATCTCCACGCCTCCCGCATATCCGGTCAGGCTCCCGTCGCTCCCCACCACTCTGTGGCAGGGCACCAGGATCATGACCGGATTTTTATTATTCGCCATCCCCACCGCCCGGCAAGCCCTGGGATCCCCTATGCTCTCAGCGACCTCTTTATAACTCCTGGTCTCCCCATAAGGGATCTGGCAGAGAGCCTCCCATACCTTTTTCTGGAAAGGCGTACCCTCCAGATGGACCTCCACCTGGAACCCCTTTCTCTCTCCGTCCAGATATTCCCGGATCTCGCCTGCCGCCTGGGAAAGGAGCGGCGTCTCTCCCAGATGCATCCCCGGAAGCGATGTCCGCTCCCCCAGAAAAACATCTGTGACGCCCTGGCCGTCTCCGGCAATGCCCATCTTCCCGATCTTCGTTTCATAATACCACAGATCTTTCATCCATACGCCTCCGCGTCCTGCTCATCCTTTATATTTACGGTCCCAAATGGCAGCGCCGTTCATAAAGTCATTGAGATAGTCTATCTTCTTCTCATAAGCCTTTACCGTTCTTTCTTTCCTCTCATCAGATAGCTTGTCATCCTTTGCCAAAAGTTGATATACATACGGACCCGAAGGTAAAAGACTGATATCTATCCGCTGTCTGTCCCGTACCTGTTTGAGCAGTTTCATTTCTGTTGAAAAGAAGGATGTGACCTCTATCTCCAACAGCCCCCTGCCAACAGGGACATAGTCGTTTCTGTAAAACATACTGTTCCCAGAATCAAATATGGGCGCAGCCCCAATAAACTCCAATGTCTCTGGATCTCGCAGCAATCCCAGATTATTTAAATGCCTGTCCGTATTGCTGATAACAAAGTCAGTCAGGATCTGATATTCTAAAAAAGCTCTGACATCCACACCGCACTGTCCGCAAGTCTCCACAAAAAACTCATAATAGCTCATGGTATTTGGTTTTTTCACCAGTCCGATCAGATCGTATGCTGATACGAACTCGACCCTCTCCGCTGTAAATGCATCACACATACAGCCCACTATCGGGACTCCATCGGACGATATGTGTACCAGTCCATAGGCAACATGGGCTTTCTTCTGCCTCCTGTGTATCTCCGAAGCCAAAACTTCCGATAAAGATTGTATACAGCTCTCCCCATGATTTCCTTTCACCAGGCTCCGCACCCCACCTTCCCGTATGATCCACTTTTTTTTCAGATCTCCTTTTAGCGAAGTACTTGGCACAAAATTTGTCTTATTGCGCAGATCGAACATATTTCTTCCTGTATCCAGGTCCAAGGAATACGCCTCTTTAAAATCATTTTCATACAGGTTGACATCTTTCCAGCCTTTTTCATAGTCCACAGGCCTGATCCAGTAATGGTCCGTTAAAGACAGGCCAAGGTCGTTGACCATCAGTACAAAAGGATCTATATCCCCAAAATCTTTTTTGAATCCCTTTCTGGTCACCGGGATCCCTCTGTCCAACAACCAGGTACGGAGCGCATGTTCATCTTTGACTGACACCGGGAGATGTTCCCTGGCATCGTCACGGATCTTCAATGTACGCATGGAATATGATGGATCCAGGATAAAAGCCCCTACCACAACATCCCTATGCATCAGATAGAACATACTATCTCTCATGGAACAATCCCTCCAAAAGCATCTCATCTTTTTGAAAAGATGTATATGCCTCAAATATAAAACCTGTAATAAAATCATTCAGTCCGTCATCATCCGACAGCACTGCACCCGTGTACTCTACACCACGCCCATCCTGCACGTATATCTTCCTGGTATCCTCCTCCAGTAATAAACATACCCATTCATTTTCCAACAATGTTCTCACTGATAGACATCCCTCTTTACAAAAAAATCCTCAATGCAAAGTGCGCATCCCACGTAAGGTCTTACCGCATATAAAACAGAACTCCAAACACACTCTGATACGATAAAAAATGATACACCTTTTAAAGTGTATCATTTTAGGAAAAATTAGTCAAACATACTCTATCTGGCCATACCAGCGATCATCTGCGCGCAGGCCTCGATCCCCAGTTTTGAGCTGTCCAGCATCATATGGTAATACTGTCTGTCCTGCCATTTCCGCGCCGTATTGGACTCATAGAACCCGGCCCGCCGTTTATCAAACCTTTTCAGAGTACTTTCCGCCTCTCTCGGCGGGATCTTGTAGACATCCACCGCCCTCTGGATCCGGTATCCCCTGTCCCCGTATATAAAAACATCCAATACATCCTGCCGCTCGCGCAGCGCCCAGCCTGCGCACCGTCCCACAAACACGCAGGGGCCTTCCACAGCCAATCCCCGCACGATCTGATTCTCCGTCAGGAAGAGGCGCCCCTCTTCTGTCAGGCCGTCCCCTTGTCCTGCGGCGGCGCGGGCCGCCATGCCTATGGAATAGAGCAGGCTGTTCGTGGCGTTTTCCTCCAGGTGTTCAATATACTCGGACTTTGTGTTCCACTCCCGCGCCGCCATCTCCAGGATATCCCTGCCGTAGCAGGGTATCCCCAATATCTCTCCCACCCGGGTGCCCACATCCTGGCCCCCGGTGGCATATTCCCGTTCGATCGCAATGATCCGATACTCCATCTATACCGCCTCCGCTCTCTCAAACTGGCTGTTATACAGCCCTGCGTAAAACCCGCCATCGGCCATCAGCTCCTCATGGCTACCCTGTTCGATGATATCTCCATCCTTCATCACCAAGATCAGATCCGCGTCCCGTATGGTAGACAGCCGATGGGCGATGACAAAGCTGGTCCTGCCCTCCATCAGGTTATCCATCGCTTTTTGGATCTGTACCTCTGTACGGGTATCCACAGAGGATGTGGCTTCATCTAGGATCAGTATCTTATTATCCGCCAGGATCGCCCTGGCGATCGTCAGCAGCTGCTTCTGCCCCTGGGATACATTGCTGGTCTCTTCATTCAAGACCATCTGATACCCGCCCGGCTGGGTCATGATAAAATTATGGATATGGGCCGCTTTGGCCGCCGCGATCACTTCCTCATCCGTAGCGTCCAGCCTGCCGTACCGGATGTTTTCCATGATCGTCCCGTTGAACAGCCAGGTGTCCTGCAGGACCATGCCGAACATCTCTCTGAGCTGGCTCCTGTTGAAATCCTGCACATTGTGGCCATCTATCTTCACAGCGCCTCTGTTCACGTCATAGAACCTCATCAGCAGTTTGACCATCGTCGTCTTACCGGCCCCGGTCGGCCCTACGATAGCCACCTTCTGACCGTCTTTTACCTGTGTGGAAAAATCGTGGATGATGATCTTCTCCGGATCGTATCCAAATCCCACATGGTCGAATTCCACATTTCCTCTCAGCCCGGAGATATCCACCGGATGATCGGACAACTGTTCCTCTTCTTCCTCATCCAGAAACTCAAATACACGTTCCGCAGCAGCAGCCGTGGACTGGAGCATATTCGTCACCTGGGCCACCTGGGTGATCGGCTGGGTAAAATTACGGATATACTGGAAAAAAGATTGGATATCCCCCACTTCGATGGTCTTCTTGATGGCAAAGTAACCGCCCAGCAGAGCGACCATCACATACCCCACATTCCCCACAAACTGCATCACCGGCATCATGATCCCGGAGAAAAACTGGGATCTCCAGGCCGAATCGTACAGTTTCTGGTTAGTCTTTTCAAAGACATCGATCACATCTTCTTCCTTATTAAATGCTTTCACGATATTATGCCCCGCGTAGATCTCCTCGATCTGCCCGTTGACCTCACCCAGATATTTCTGCTGCCCGCGGAAATACTTCTGGGAATGTTTCATCACCGTTCCGATGATGCCCATAGAGATGGGCAGGATCAACAGCGCGCACAGGGTCATCCATATGTTGATGCTCAGCATCATGATCAGGACGCCCACGATCGTGGTCACCGAAGTGATCAGCTGCGTCACACTCTGGTTCAGGCTCTGCTGCAGAGTATCCACATCATTCGTCACCCGGGAGAGCGTCTCCCCGTGGGTCCTGCTCTCGAAATATTTCATAGGCATCCGGTGGATCTTCCCGGATATATCCTGGCGCATGGAATAGGTCACATCGTTGGAGATACCCGTCATCACAAACCCCTGGATAAACGTAAAACAGGCGCTGACCAGGTAAAGTCCCAGGAGGAACAGCAAGATCTCCGTGATCCTGGCAAAGTCGATCTCTCCCGTACCGCTTATCTTCGCCACCAGTCCATTAAACAATTCCGTCGTTGCTTTTCCCAATATCTTAGGCCCGATGATATTGAACACAGTCCCGGCGATGGCAAAAGCCACCATAAATAAAAGACGCACTTTATATCTATCCATATACCGGACTAATTTTCTCATCGTCCCCTTAAAGTCCTTGGCTTTCTCCCCGCCGCCCATACCATGGCCGTGTCCCATAGGGCCTCTGGGTCTGACATCTCTTCTCTCTCCACTCATCCTGCCAATTCCTCCTCTGATAACTGTGACATAGCGATCTGGCGATAGACCTCGCAGCCCTCCATCAATTCCTGGTGGGTCCCCTGGCCGGCCACACGTCCCCGCTCCAGGACGATGATCTGGTCCGCATGGATGATCGTACTGATCCTCTGGGCCACGATCAGCGTCGTCGTCTCTGCCGTGGCCTTCTTCAAGGCTCTGCGCAGCGCCACATCCGTTTTAAAGTCCAGTGCCGAGAAACTGTCGTCAAACAATAGGATCTCCGGCTTCTTTGCCACCGCCCTGGCGATGGACAGCCGCTGCTTCTGCCCTCCAGACACATTGGAACCACCCTGGGCGATGGGCGCCTCGAACCTTTCCGGTTTCTCCATGATAAATCCTTCTGCCTGGGCGATAGCCACCGCCTGCTCCACCTGTTCCTGAGGGGCATCCGGACAACCATAGGCGATATTCGAATGGATCGTCCCGGAGAACAGCACGCCTTTTTGCGGCACATACCCCAATTTATCCCGCAGCTCTCTCTGGCTCATCTGACGCACATCCACCCCGTCCACTTTCACCGAGCCGCCCGTCACATCATAAAAACGGGGGATCAGATTGAGAAGGGTGCTCTTCCCACTCCCTGTACTCCCGATAAACGCCACCGTCTGCCCTTTTTTCGCCGTAAATGTGATATCCCGCAAGACTTTCTCATCCGAGTCAGGATAGGAAAAAGATACTCCCTCAAAGGCGACTGTGCCTTCCATACCTGGTACGGCCGCCACCGGCTCCTCCGGATCGCGGATCACAGGTTCCGTATCCAGGACTTCCGCGATACGGTTCGCGGACACACTGGCCCTTGGCAGCATGATGGACAGCATCGTCAGCATCAGGAAGGACATGATGATCTGCATGGCATACTGGATAAATGCCATCATATCCCCCACCTGCATGGTCCCATTGTCCACGGCATGGGCTCCATTATATACGATCAATATGGAGACGCCGTTCATGATCAGCATCATACAGGGCATCATAAACGTCATACAGCGGTTGACAAAAAGGGTCGTCTCCATCAAATCCCGGTTCGCCGCCTCAAAACGCTCTTTTTCACGCTGTTCCCTGCTGAAAGCACGGATGACCGGAAGCCCTGTGAGGATCTCACGGGTCACCAGGTTCAGGCGGTCGATCAGCACCTGGAGTTTCTTAAATCGGGGCATGGCGACACTGAACAGGACAACGAGCAGGAGCATAAGGACGCCCACTGCCAGCGCGATGATCCAGCTCATGGACACATCTGTCTTCAAGACCTTCAAGATACCCCCGATACCCATGATCGGCGCGAACATGGCGATCCGAAAGACCATCGCCATCAATAGCTGTATCTGCTGGATATCATTGGAACTCCTGGTGATCAGGGACGCTGTGGAAAACCGGTTATACTCGCCGCTGGAAAACCCGATGACCTTTCGATAGATACTGCTGCGCAGATCATGCCCGGTCACCGCAGCCACACGCGCCGACAAAAAAGTCACCAGCACAGACGCCGTCATGCTCAAGAACGCCAGGCCCAGCATCAGCAGCCCTACCTTCAGGATATACCGGATCTGTATCCGGTCCACATCCCGGCCCATATCCTGGTATTCCTGCTGCACATACGTCACCGCCGTCTGCGTGATCAGCATATCCGGCATCTGATCGATCTGGCTGCTGGACTCCTCCAGCATCTGATCCAGAGCCTCCGGCGGCATCTGCCTGACGATCTCCAGGATATCCGCCTCCAGCGGCAGGCCCATCTGGGTCTTGACCGCCTGCGCCCGCTCCTCATCTTCTGTGAGTGAATAGAGCAGGAGGATCGGTCTCCCCAGAAGATCATTCAGTCTCTCCCTCTCTTCTTCTGCCAGGTCTTCTCTCAGGACATAATGGTCCCCCTCCCTGTCATAACAGCCTTCCACCTCTTCCCGGTCCTCTCCATCCATGAACAATCCCAAGTCGTCCATGGACGAGACCCGGATCTTCTCCGGCACGCCGTCCGGGATCCCTTTCTGCTGGATCCCTACATTGACGATATCCGAAGTATATGTCGGGAGTGACAACTCACAATACGCCTGCAGGAACAGGAGCAGCATGATGCATAAAATATATCCCGCAGAACGTTTCAGATACTTCATGATCTTCCCCATAGGTCATAGATCTCCTTTCTTTTCTATAGTATCAACGATCTCGATGGATCCTATGTTTGCGATCAACTGTTTCAGGAACCGGGACAAAAGACATACTTCCGCTTCCGTAAGCCCCCGGGTTATCTGCTCTTCGTTGGCTTTCATGATCACACCGATCCGACTGGCTAACTGCCTCCCTTTCTCCGTCAGATATATACGGGAGACTCTCTGGTCTTTCTCATCCTGCCTGCGGCAGATATAATCCGCCCGCTCCATCCGCTGCAGGGATACATTCACCGTGGGCGGCCTTACCTGCAGCCTCCTGGCAAGCTCTTTCTGGCTAAGCCCCTCCTCCTCAAAAATATGCCATAACATGGGCGGCTGCCCCGGATGGAGCCCTATGTTGTTCAGCTGCTGGAAACTCTTCTGAAAATACGCATGGGAGGCCTGCATGAACAACCCCAGCACTGTATCTCCCCATTCTGATCCACACACATTATCACCTCATCTTCTATGATCCAAATGGAAGATATTTGGATCCATTTGATTAGTCGAATAATCTTATTATATGCTCTTACATCATAATATACAAGGTTTTTTGGTAATTTTATACTTTATTAATATTTATAGATCATATAAATTTCCTTATAATAGATTAGTCGTATAATATTTATCCATGGATCACAGGTCCCATCTGTCCGACCAGTCATCGATCCATTGGCAACATTTAAAAAATTGATAAAATGGATACAAAAAAGATACACGCAGATGATAAGATAAACGCAGGAACAAAGAGAACCCCCTGCCATAGGTATCAACAAGCTGATCTCTGTAATAAAGTGTGCCGGATATCTCGTCACTGTGCAAAGCGGAGGGATGAGGCGCAGCGGTGACTATGGCGATCAACGGTACTATGTGCCAGTGGCACATGTTCAGCCCGGACCGGAACGAAGTGTAGATCAACGCGGCAGATGGCAAAATAGGCGATACGATCGATACAGAAGTCAACTTGTTGATACAATAGCCATACTATCGTAAAAAATGTGGCACGGCATGACCATCACGAAAAGAGGTATCAAACTATGGAACACAGACTCCTCGTCGTAGAAGATGACACCCTCATGCAGGAAGCCATCTCAGACTATTTTGTGAGCAAAGGCTGGCATGTACAAGCTGCCGGCACAGGAGCGGAAGCGCTGGGGATCATGAAACAGGGCAGCTTCCATCTGATCCTCCTGGATGTGATGATGCCTGGGATGGACGGATTTACCGTATGCCGGAAGATCCGGGAGGACAGTGACATCCCTATCATCTTCATCACAGCACGGGTCATGGAAGAAGACGGGCTGAACGGCTACGCCCTTGGAGCCGACGATTATGTCACCAAACCCTTCTCCCTGCCCATCCTGCACGCCAAAGCCCAAGCTCTCCTCAAACGCTGCCAGGAAAAGACTACAGAAAAACATCTGTGCGCAGGCTCGTTGGAGATCGACCTGTCCACCCATGAGATATGGATCCAGGACAAAAAAGTCAGTCTCCCGCCAAAAGAATACGAAATGCTGCTCTTTTTCCTGGAGAATCCCAGACGGATCTTCAGCCGGGAACAGCTCTTGATCCGTTTCTGGGGATATGACTTCGACGGCAACGAACGGGTGGTGGACAATCACATCAAGAAGCTGCGGAAAGCTCTCGGCGCCTGCGGATGCGCCATACACACAGTACGAAAATACGGATACCGCATGGAGGTAGAGAAATGAGAAAAAAAAAGAAAAAGTTTTGGCGTCCGATCATAACAGGATTTACCGTCCTCTATCTGATGAGCATGGGACTCGCAACCTATCTGATGGAGATAAAATTCGCAGATGAGTTCAAAGAAAACGCCGCGCAGCACCTTTCTTCCATCCAGCGCCAGGTAGAAAGCGACCTGGAAGATACAGGAGACAAAACAGACGGCGCGTATTACAGCTATATCGCTTCACAGATAATGTCCGCAGAGACATCCGGGCAGTTCCAACGATTTTCCCTTGCATTTTACCAGACGGACGGGACCCTCCTGGCCAAAGCAGAAGACCGTATCTGGATATCCGGCTCTTTATCCGATACATACACCCTAGAACATCTTACGGACGAAGATAAAGAGATCCTGGCAGGATATGCGCAGCGATCCCGCGGCAACGGCAGTCTCTCAGGCGACCCACCCAAATACCGCATTTCCACATGCCCATCCAAAGACGGCAAGAGCCTCCGTCAGATCCTCGTACAAGAGCTCTCCTGGGGACCCACAGATCAGCAGGGATCAGAAGAATACACAGATCCGGTCACCGACTGCGTCCAACTCTATGAAAATGTACAAGGGAAAGAATACGTCGAGACGGCCAGCAAGATCGTATGGGAATGGAACGCTCCCGGTGCAGATAAAACATCCGCCCAGACAAGTGAAGCCCAGATACTGTTCCCCTATCTGGTGTCCGGCGGATACGACCAATGGCTGAAATGGAACAAAAGCGACTATCTCCAGGGATCCAAAAAACAGATAGATATCTCCCAGGATAAGATCGAACAGACATTAGCCGCTTTCTCAGATGATACTTATACGATCCGGACAAAAGATGTCCTCTATACCAGTATCTGGAGCGATGTGGACGGAGACTTTAAGCCTGTATGTTACGCTGCGCTGCTCTTTGAGAGCCATCCCTGGCTGGCCGCCATGGACCATCTCAAATATGTATATCTGGCCAGCCTGATATTGATGCTCACCTGCATAGTGAAAGTCCTCTATGTGACAAACAAGACTTATGAACAACGCGCCGCCACAGAAGATATGCGCCGGGATTTTACAAACGCCATAGCGCACGAATTGAAGACCCCTTTGAGCATCATCCGCGGTTTCGCAGAAAACCTCCAGGAACATCATATGGAGGACAAGAGGGACTATTATCTGGCCCAGATCATCAGCCAGACCGAAGAGATCGACCAGTTGGTGACCGAGATGATCCAAGTATCAAAAATGGATTCCGAACACCTGCCCCTGCAAAAAACACCCGTTTCCATATACAGCCTGATCAGAACGCAGCTGGAACGCCTGGAACCCATCCGGCAGGAAAAGGATATCCAGATAGAGTACGCCTGCCATGGAGACTTCATCATAGACGGGGATATCGATCACCTGTCTAAAGCCATCTGGAATCTTTTATCCAATGCGCTCATCTACAACATACAAGACGGCAGCATCCAGATCCGGACAGATGCCAAAAGCTGCACGATCACCAATACCGGGGCTCCTTTGACAGAAGAACAGCTCACCCATGTCTTCGACATGTTCTACAGCGGCGATAAGAGCCGCAGCGCAAAAGACAAACACATGGGTCTGGGCCTATTCCTGACAAAAAAGATCCTCCAGCTCCACAACCTGAAGATCACGCTGAAAAATACCCGGGAAGGCGTCCAGGTATCGATCACAAAATGAGATCCCCTCTATAAGAGCAGCCGGCAAAAACTTGGAAGACCGCACGGATAAATAAGACTTTACACTTTTTAGATCGGCCGTTATAATGAAGTTAGCTGACAGCTCCGTATCTGAACACCCTATCTAAGAATGGCGGTGATCATATGCCAAATGATGCAGAGATCATTAGAGATCCCGTAAATGATCTTATGAAAACTCAGTGGCGTATGTTATTGGCACGAAAAGAAAATGCAAAAGAGTGATCGTTCCCAGGCAGCCGGATACCATCCGATCAGAAGGCGTAAGCTCCTGACGACCGATCAGGATCTTACGCTCTTTTATCATAACAGCCGAAGAGCGTGTCTGAAAAATGCTTTATGTCAACCGTGCGTCACAATTTGTGGGAGATCTGTCCCGAATGAAGGCGGCGTAGCGGGCTACGGCAACTGAATACGGGCCAAATATACCACAAAGTGGGGCGTGCGGGTGGCGTGAATGATTTTTAAGACACGCTCAAAGGATGAAAAAAACTCTATCATCCTTCCAAATAGTGATAAGATATAAGACACAGGAGGACAGATACAAAATGAAAAAATTAGTATGTAAAAAGGAATCCGAAAACGAAGACGTTGTGGTCTATCTCTATACAGACTTACTGCGGACAGCGGGATTAGAAGGGAGTTTCCAGATCGCCAAAAAAGACATGAGCGTATCCACTGTAAAACTCCCCTCCTACACGAAAGAACGGATCGACGAGATGCGGCTGGCAGGCAAACTGATCATCGCCGCCCTGGAGGACGGCTCCTGGCCGGAAAGGACAACATTATAGGACACTGATGCCCATGTCCTGCCTACACTTTCTCTCTGGATGGCACACTGCACGACAGCTGGCCGTTTTCCAGACCGAGTACAAGAGTATCCCCCGCCCGCACATTTCCCGAGAGGATACTCTTGGCCGCCAGAGTCTCCACTGTCTTCTGCAGGTAGCGTTTCAACGGCCGTGCGCCGTATACCGGATCGTAGCCATTTTCCACCACATGCGCTTTGGCTTCCCCGGTCAGTTCCAACGTCAGTTCCTGGTCTGCCAGACGGCGGTCCAGGTCCATCACCAGCAGGTCCACGATCCGTCCTATATGGTCTTTTGTCAGCGGTCTAAATAAGATCACTTCATCCAGACGGTTCAAAAATTCCGGGCGGAAATAGCTGCGCAGATCCTGCATCACCAGATCCGACGCCTCTTTTTGGATCTCGCCCTGGCTGTCGATCCCATCCAGAAGATACGCCGCGCCGATATTCGACGTCATGATCAGTATGGTGTTCTTAAAGTCCACCGTCCGTCCCTGGGAATCTGTGATCCTGCCGTCGTCCAGCACCTGCAGGAGTACATTGAACACATCCGGATGGGCCTTCTCGATCTCATCAAAGAGGACCACGCTGTAAGGTTTCCGCCGGACGGCCTCCGTCAGCTGTCCCCCTTCTTCATACCCCACATATCCGGGAGGCGCTCCGATCAGACGGGATACGGAATGTTTTTCCATATACTCGCTCATGTCGATGCGCACCATGTTGTTCTCATCGTCAAACAGGCTCTCGGCAAGCGTCTTGGCAAGCTCCGTCTTGCCCACACCGGTAGGGCCTAAGAACAGGAATGAACCGATGGGCTTTGTAGGGTCTTTGATCCCTGCTTTGGAGCGGAGGATAGCGTCTGTGACCTTTCTCACACCCTCGTCCTGCCCCACTACCCGCTCATGGAGCTGCTCTTCCAGACCCAGGATCTTGCTGCGCTCTCCCTCTGTGAGTTTTGCCACAGGGATCCCCGTCCAGCGGGAGATGATCCTGGCGATCTCCTCATCCGTCACACGTTCATGGAGCAGGCTGTGTTCCGACTGGGCCATCTGCTCTTCCGCAGCTTCCAGATCCTGCTGGAGCCTGGGAAGCTCACCGTACTGTAATTCGCTTACCTTTTCCAGGTCATAATGCTGCGTGGCCTTCTCGATCTGGCGGTTCACATCCTCGATCCGCTCCCGGATCTTCTGCACCTTTTCCACAGATACTCTCTCATTATCCCACTGGACTTTTCTGGAATTGAACTCATCCCGGTGATCAGCCAGCTCTTTCTGCAGAGCCACCAGCCGGTCCTGGCTGAGCCTGTCGTTTTCTTTCTTTAACGCCGCCTCTTCGATCTCCATCTGCATGATCTTCCGGGACATCTCATCCAGTTCCGTAGGCATGGAATCCAGCTCCGTCTTGATCAGCGCACAGGCTTCGTCCACCAGGTCGATGGCCTTATCCGGTAAAAAACGGTCGCTGATGTATCGCTGGGACAATGCCGCAGCAGCCACCAACGCGCCGTCTGTGATCTTGACCCCATGATACACTTCGTACCGCTCTTTCAGGCCTCTGAGGATGGAGACAGTATCTTCCACCGACGGTTCATCCACCAGGACAGGCTGGAACCGCCTCTCGAGAGCCGGGTCCTTCTCGATATACTGGCGGTATTCATCCAGGGTCGTGGCGCCGATACAATGCAGCTCCCCCCGCGCCAGCATAGGCTTTAACATATTGCCCGCGTCCATGGCACCGTCCGTCTTGCCGGCTCCCACGATCAGATGGAGCTCATCGATGAAGAGGATGATCTCCCCCTCGCTCTTTCTCACTTCCTCCAGGACCGCTTTCAGACGCTCTTCAAATTCGCCCCGGTACTTTGCCCCGGCCACCAGCGCACCCATATCCAGTGAGAAGATCCGCTTATTTTTCAGCCCTTCCGGCACGTCTCCCCGGACGATACGCTGAGCCAGCCCTTCCACAGCCGCTGTCTTGCCCACGCCAGGCTCCCCGATCAGCACAGGGTTATTCTTCGTTTTCCTGGACAAGATACGGACGATGTTCCGGATCTCCGCATCCCTCCCGATCACCGGATCCAGTTTCTGATCCCTGGCCCGTTCCACAAGGTCTTGTCCGTATTTATTCAGCGTATCATAAGTAGCTTCCGGATTATCGCTGACCACCCGCTGGTTTCCCCGCACTGTGGACAGCGCTTTCAGGAACCGTTCTTTCGTGATACCGTACTCCTGGAATAGTTTTTTCACAGAAGGGCTCGCATGACGGATCAGTGACAGGAATAGATGCTCCACCGAAACATATTCGTCCCCCATCTGCGTCGCCTCGTCTTCCGCCTCCACGAGAGCTTTGTTCAGATACTGTCCATAGTGGAGGCTGCCACCGGATACTTTGACCCGGGCCTCCAGCGCTGCATCCAGACTCTCCTCAAAGGCCTGGGGCTGGATCTCCATCTTCTCCAGAAGCTTCCGTATCAGACTGTCCTCCTGGTGGTATAGTGTGTATATAAGATGTTCCTGCTCGATCTCCTGATTTCCATATGCATAAGCGGTCTTCTCCAGATCCTGGACAGCCTGTATCGATCTTTGTGTAAATCTCCCAATGTTCATAATGATCCCTCCATGCTTGCATGGTCTCTTTGTTCTATTAGAACTATAACACTTGTTGTTAGCACTGTCAATACTCGAGTGCTAATTATTTTTCTCTCCACCACAAAGGCGTTATCTCCATATACACAAAGATAACGCCTTCCTGATCGTATCTGAAGACACGTTCTATTGGATCTGATACATGAACAGTTCAGATCTTAAACCCAAAATACCGCGCCGCATTTTCATAGGAGATCCCTCGGATGATCCGCTCAAGAGCTTTCTCGTCTGCCGGATATCCTCCATTTTCTACCCATCCTCCGATCAGAGCGCACAAGATCCTGCGGAAATACTCATGCCGGGTATAGGAGAGAAAACTCCTGGAATCCGTCAACATCCCGATAAAATTTCCCAAAAGCCCCAGGTTGGCCAGAGATATCATCTGCTCCTCCATGCCCGCTCTGTGGTCGTTGAACCACCAGGCGCTCCCCTGCTGGATCTTGCCCACCACGCTGCTGTCCTGAAAACAGCCGATCACCGTCCCCACCACCGCGTTGTCCGCCGGGTTTAAAGGATATATGATCGTTCTGGGCAGTGCGTCTTCCCTGGCCAGGGCGTTGAGGAGACCAGTCATGTCCGCAGACGGGGCATGGTCATAGATACAGTCGATCCCCGCGTCCGGACCGAGTTCTTTAAATATCTTCTCGTTATTATCCCGTTTTACGCCGTAATGGAGCTGCATGGCCCATCCTCTCTGATGATATTCTTTACCCAGGACCAGCATAAGAGCCGTCTTAAACTGCCGTTCCTCTTCCGGGGACAGGCTGCCGCCCGCGAGCCTTTTCTTGAAGATCTTTTCCACTGTCTTCTCCGTGGCCGGGGCGTACATGATATAGGCAAGGCCATGGTCGGAGATCTTACATCCCACAGAATCGAAAAAGTCCATGCGTTTTCGCAGCGCTCTTATCAATGCGTCGAAGCTGTCCACCTCCACGCCGGACGCCTGCCCCAGTATCTCGAGATATCTCAGATAATCTTCCTTCTCCAGGTGCATGGCCCGGTCGGGCCGCCATGTGGGGAGTACCTGCACCGGGAAGCTGTCATCCCGGGCGATCTTCTGGTGCCAGTCCAGTGGATCTGCCGGATCGTCGGTGGTACACAGCAGCGTCACGTGGGACATCTGGATCATCTTCCGTGGGGTCAGGCCCGCGCGGAGCCTGGCGTTGCATAGATCCCACACTTCCTGGGCCGTCTCCCCGGTCAGCCATCCTTCGTAGCCGAAATAACGTCTCAGTTCCAGATGGCTCCAATGATACAGGGGATTGCCGATGGCCATCTCCAGAGTCTGGGCCCATTTCTGGAATTTTTCCCGGTCGGGGGCATCTCCTGTGATGTACCGCTCTTCCACACCATTGGAACGCATCTGTCTCCATTTATAATGGTCCCCTCCCAGCCAGACCTGGGTGATGTTGTCAAATCCCCTGTCCTCATAGATCTCCCGGGGGCTGATGTGGCAGTGGTAGTCCAGGATCGGCATGGGCGCGGCGTATCTGTGATACAGTCTTTGGGCGGTCTCTGTAGATAATAGAAAATCCTCATCCATAAATCTCTTCATATCCAGTCACCTCTGCACCCGGCCTGAAGCGTCGCCTCCGGCCAGTCTCTCTACCTCCTCCAAAGATACCATGTTAAAATCTCCTTCTATGGAATGCTTCAGACAAGAGGCCGCTGCTGCGAATTCTATGGCCTGATGGGGTTCACGGCCGTTCAGACAGGCCGCGATCAGCCCGCCGCCGAAACTGTCGCCTCCGCCCACCCGGTCTACGATGTGCATGCTGTATTTTTTGCTGAAATGATATTCTTTTCCGTCGTAGAGCATGGCCGACCACAGGTTGTCGTTGGCCGACAGAGATTCCCGCAGGGTGATGGCTACTTTCTGGAAACCGAAATGCTCCATCAGCTGTCTGGCTACATCTTTGTATCCTTCCCGGCTGACCTCCCCGGCGGTCACATCCGTGTCCGCCGCATGGATGCCGAAGACGTCCGCGGCGTCTTCTTCGTTGGCTATGCACACATCCACGTACTCGCACAGACTGCCCATGACCTGTCCTGCCTTCTCCTTGCTCCACAGTTTCTTCCTGTAATTCAGGTCACAGGATATGGTGGCTCCGGCCTTTTTTGCCTCTTTGCATGCGTCCAGGCAGATGCCCGCCACATTGTCATTTAAGGCAGGGGTGATCCCTGTGAAATGGAACCAATCTGCTTTTTCAAAGACTTTTTTCCAGTCCAGGTCCCCCTTTTCCATACAGCATACAGCGGAACCCGCCCGGTCATAGATCACTTTCGACGGCCTCTGGGACGCGCCTTTTTCCAGAAAATAGATCCCCACCCGCTCGCCGCCCCGGACGATATGGGAGGTATCCACACCGAACTTGCGCAGGGCGTTGACCCCGCCCTGCCCGATCTCATGCTCGGGGAGCTTTGTCACGAATACGGCGTGGAACCCATAATTCGCCAGAGACACCGCCACATTCGCTTCGCCGCCCCCGTAAGTGGCCCCGTACCTCTCTGCCTGGACGAACCGCTCATACCCTTCCGGCGCCAGACGCAGCATCAGTTCCCCGAAAGTCACTACTTTCTTCGCCATCTCTTTTACCCCCTGCTCTTCTTCACGATCTTAGCCGCTTCCTGGGATAACTGCCGGATCTTGTCGAAAGCGCCTTCTTTTATCATTTCTTCTTTCACCATCCAGGTGCCGCCGCAGGCCAGTATGCGGTCGTATTCCAGATAGTCCCCCACATTCTTGGGGGTGATGCCGCCTGTGGGCATGAACTGCACATTCCTGTAGGGAGCCGCCAGAGCCTTGATCATCTGCAGGCCCCCCGCCGGTTCCGCCGGGAAGAATTTGACCACGTCCAGACCATTGTCCAGAGCCTGTTCCATATCGCTGGGAGTGGAACAGCCCGGCGTGAACAGATAACCTTTGTCCAGGCAGTGCCTGATCACCCGCAGATTAGACCCGGGACTGACCAGGAATCTGGCCCCGGCAGCGACCGCCTGGTCTGCCTGCTCCGTGGTCAGCACAGTCCCGGCGCCCACCAGCATCTGGGGAAACTCCCGGGATATGAGGCGTATGGCTTCCGCGGCCGCTCCTGTGCGGAATGTGATCTCCGCGCAGGGGAGCCCGCCTTCCTGCAGGGCTTTTGCCAGGGGCAGCGCGTCTTTCACATCGTCCAACGCCACCACCGGGACGATGCCGATGTTTTTGATCTTTTCCAATATCTCATGCATCTTGTGTCTTCTCCTATCAGCGTGCGTCTGAAAACCGTTTTACGTCAACTGTATGCCGCAAAGCGGGGCGTACAGGTAGCGTGGATGGATTTTCAGGCCCACACGAGTCTTTTATTCATATTTCTCCAGAGTCCTGCGCACAGCGCCCGGCCCGGCCATCATTTCCTTGAAATACCCCTCTACGGTATCCCCAAGCCCCGCCTCATACAGATCCACGCCGAAGATCTCCTCCTTTTCCAGTATGGGCCTCACATTCCCCTCTTTTACATAGGGGCACACTGTGTCCAGAAGAGGATCCGGGCTTAACTGGAAGGCCCGTCCTTTGTCGTCGATACCCATGAGATAGCGGAGCCATCCGGCAAATACCAGGGGGATCTTTTTCAGGTCTTTCACATCCAACTGGGGAGAAGCCTGGTATGCCTTGATCGTCTCCCCAAAGCGGACAGCCAGTTTCTGGGAAGTGTCTGTGGCGATGCGCTGGGGTGTATCGGGCATAAATGGATTAGGAAAACGGATGTGCAGTACATCATCCAGGAATCTCTTCGGGTCCAGCACGCCGGGATCCACCACCACCGGGAGTCCCTCGTCGTATCCGATCCCTTCCACCAGTTTCCGCAGAGTATCGTCTTTCATCTCGTCGGAGATTGTGTCGTGACCCAGCAGGCACCCGAACACGGCCAGGGCTGTGTGCAGCGGGTTCAAACATGTGCATACCTTCATCTTCTCCACTTTATCCACAGTCTCCCGGTCTGTGAAGATCAGCCCGGCCTGTTCCAGCGGCGGCCTGCCACCAGGAAACGCATCTTCCACCACCAGATACTGGCATTCCTCCGCGTTGACAAAAGGAGCGATGTAGGTGTTCATGCTGGTGACGATGGGCTTTAAGTCCTGGATGCCGTCTTTCTCCAAGATCGACTCTACAGAAGCATCTGGCCGGGGGGTGATCTTATCGATCATGGTCCAGGGGAAAGATACCTGCTCCGGGTCGGCGATGTAGTCTGCAAAACCAGCCTCTGTCCGGCCGTTCTCAGACCACTTCATGGAAAAAGTGGAGACTGCCTCGTAAAGCCGGGTGCCATTGTGGGAACAGTTGTCCATGCTGACCATGGCCAGAGGCTTTTTCCCGGACTTGAAGCGTTCATACAACAATGCCGTTACCTTCCCCATAAAGCTCTTGGGGCTTTCGGGACCCTCTCTTAGATCCTCTTCTACTTCCGGGGTGAAAGCGCCGTCGCTAGCAGTGAGGTTGTACCCTTTCTCCGTGATGGTAAAAGTCGCCATCTGGAGAGAATCTTTGACAAAGATCTCTTTTAAACGGGCGTATTCTTTCTCATAGCCTGCATCCATGGTCAGATATTCCGCCACGCTGCCCACGATGGTCTTCTCTATGGTCCCGTCGGCTTTCAGCGTGACAAGGAGCGCAAGATCGTCATGGGGGTGGCTTGATCTCTCCATGGTGTCCCGGTCGCCTACAGCGATCACACCCCTGTCCAGGACTTTTTTATCCAGAAGTTCCTGGGCTACATTGGCCTGGAAAGCACGGAAGAGGTTCCCCGCGCCGAAATGGATCCAGACAGGGTTTTCTCGAGTGGCCTGCACCATGGCTTTGTGATCGAACTGAGGGAGACGGTAGCCCGCCGCCTTCCACAATTCTTTTTCTTCCTGTAAACTCTGTACGTTCAGCCGCATGTGTTCCCCTTTCTCTTATCCGCTTTCTCAATCGCTTCCCAAAGCCCGTTCAGATACGTGGCCCCCAGCGCCCGGTCGTACAATCCGTATCCCGGCATGGCCACTTCGTCCCAGATCATCCGCCCGTGATCAGGCCGGATGGGTCCGTCAAAGCCGATGTCATAGAGGGCTTTCATGATCTCATACATATCGAAGGTCCCGTCCGAGGAGAGATGGGCCGCCTCTTCAAAGTTCGTAGGTGTGATGAATCGCAGGTTGCGCACATGGGCAAAATGGACTCTGCCTTCCAGGGATCGGATCATATCCGGCAGGTCGTTATCCAGGCTGGTCCCATAGGACCCGGAGCAGAACGTGACCCCGTTGTGGGGATCGTCCACAGCTTTCATCAGTCGCAGGATGTTCTTCTTGTTGTTGATGATCCGGGGCAGGCCGAACACGCTCCAGGCCGGATCGTCCGGATGGATGGCCATGTTGATGCCGTACTGATCGCAGACTGGCATGATCTTCTCCAGAAAGTAGACTAAATTAGAAAATAGCTTTTCCTCGTCCACACCCTTATATAAGTCGAACAGTTCTTTCACTCTCGCCATACGCTCCGGCTCCCACCCCGGCATCACGGTGCCGTTCATATCGCCGGAGATGGACTCGAACATCTTCTCCGGATCCAGAGCGTCCACCGCCTCCTGGGTATAGGCCAGCACAGTGGAGCCGTCTTCCCTGACCCTGGCCAGCTCCGTCCGGGTCCAGTCGAAGACCGGCATGAAATTGTAGCACACCAGGTGTATGCCCTCCATACCCAGGTTCTCCAGAGTCTCTATATAGTTGTCAATGTATCTGTCTCTTTCCCCGCTCCCGGTCTTGATCGCGTCGTGGATATTGACGCTCTCGATCCCCGCTATCTCGAGTCCAGAAGCTTCCACTTCTTCTTTTAAAGCGCGTATACGCTCCCGGCTCCATACCTCGCCCGGCTGCGTATCATACAATGTGGTGACGACTCCGGTCACCCCGGGGATCTGCCGGATCTGCTTTAAGGTGACCGTATCGAACTTGGAGCCGTACCATCTCAATGTCATCTGCATGGTCTTTTTCCTCTCTATCATAAATGTGTGTCGAACAATCCGCAGAAACTGTCAATGGGGTCTTTTCCCTTAAAAGCCCCCGGCCCTTCCATCAGCGCTCCCACCAATGCGTCGAAGGTACTCTCCTTGGAGTCGTAGACATTGATGTAGGTGCGCGCCTGGGGGATGTCCGCCAGCATGGTGGGCTGGCCGCAGCCGATCACGATCACCGGGATCTCGAACACATACCAGGGGATCTCTCCCCCGCCCTTGGACATGCCGAAAGCCGGACGGCCGTTGGGGACATCACACAGAGTGATCACCAGGTCCATGTCTTTTACAAAATCAGCGATGGCATGTTTTCCGGCGAAATACAGGTTCAGGCTGGGTTTTTCACCTTCTTCCACCTGTTTCTTCATACGCTCCAGAGGACTCTCGTAGATGAATGCGTCGAATCCTTTTTCACACAATCTCTCTTTCAAGAGTTCCGCCGCGTTGTTGCCCCCAGGCATCCCCATCATCCGCATAATCTCCCCCATAGGGCCTCCGGCGCCTTTGATGTGGACGATCATCACCCGTTTATAGCGTTTCGGTCCCATGGGGAGGATGTCTTTGTCCTTGTATTTGACTAAGGTCAGACACTTTTGGCTGATGGTCTCCTGCATCTCTTTATATCCGTCTTTTCCCAGTGTCTGTTCCAGCGCCTCCGGCTGGGGGACCAGGTTTTCTTTAGGCTTCTTATGCAGGCCCATATGCGCTTTCAGCCCCAGGATACGGGTCAGGGCTTCCCGCATGCGCTCCTGGCTGATGATCCCTTTCCGATAGGCGTCCAGCATAGCGTTAAAGTCTTCGTCCGGGTCGTTGAAGAAGAGGAACATGTCGCATCCGGCATTGATGGCAAGAGGGAGCATCTCTGCCCGCTTCATCCGGTCGGTCATGGCCACCATGTGGGAAGCGTCGGTGACCACCATGCCGTTAAAACCCATCCTGTCCCGCAGAAGCCCGGTCATGACCTCAGGGCTCAATGTGGCGGGCATCATGTCCTCGTCTTTCAGATCCGGGTTGATGGCCTTCGCATATCTGGGGAGCATGATGTGCCCCGCCATGATCGCCTCCAGGCCGTTCTCGAACAGGGTCTTGTAGACCATACCGTAGGAATCGTCCCACTCTTTCTCCTCCAGATCGTTCACATTATTCGATAGATGTGCATCCCGGAAGTCCAGGCCGTTCCCAGGGAAATGCTTGGCGGCGCAGGCAAAGCCCGGGATAGTGTGGGCGCCTCTCACATAGGCGGCGCTCATCTCTGCCACGCACTTTGGATCGCTGCCGAAAGCCCGGTTGATGATCTCTGTGTTCTCCCAGTTGTAGACAATATCGCAGACAGGCGCGAACGCCATATTGCAGCCGATAGCCGCCGCCTCTTCGTTGGCCATCTTGCCCAGGGCATAGGCATAGTCTTCTTCCCCGGTGGCCGCGATCTTCACTGCCGAGCCGATGGGCGTCCCGTCTGAACAGGCCCCGTCTCCGCCGCTTTCTGTATTGCAGGCGATGAAGATGGGGATCTTGGCATATTTCTGCAGTGTCCGGTTCTGCTCCTGGATCACTTTTCCCGGTGCGGCGTTGTAACGGCAGCCGCCCAGATGGTATCTCTCCATCAGTTCTTTCAGATGCTCTTCTTCCTGGGACTGGGTGAGCTGGAAGAATAACTGTCCTACTTTCTCTTCATCTGTCATACCGGAAATGGTATTTTCCACCCATTTACACCCTTCATCATCCAGATAGTAAGGATTCGATCTCAGATCGACCATAGTCTTTGTCTCCTTTTCTTATTTCAGATTATCCATGAACGCCTCCAGCACCTCTTTCTGGTAAGCACCTCCATAATCCCCGTCTCTGAAGCGCGGTCCGCCTTCTTCCCGGAACTCCTGCCAGGACTCCGCTTCCCGGCATGCCAGGATAGGATAAAAGAAGACGCCGTTCTCCTGCGCCGCCTTATAGTCGCCCAACGCGTCGCCCACCATCAGTATACGGTCCCTGTCATATCCTTTTTTCGCCAGCTCCCGGATACAGCGGGCCTTGCTCCCCGCGTCCTGTGCCATCACCGCGTCCATATAGCCCATGAGCCCATGGGCTCCCCATTCATCCAGGACTGCCTGTCTGTTTGCAGAGGATACCACAGCCAGCTCTGCAAAATCCCGGGCATAGGCGAGGGATTCTCTGACCCCTGGAAAGGGACGCTTTTCTCTTTCTTCCAGCGCTTCCACGCCCTTGTTGACTGTCTCGGACCAGGCTAATGCTTTTTTCAGGATATGACTGTCTGTCTTCGCGATCTCCCGTTCCAGGGAATCATTGGACAGTTCCGGCGTATTTTCCACCCATTGTCTCAAGTCCTCAAGGCCGTCTATGGGCGTATACTTTTCCGCCACCTCTTCCAACGCCCGGTACAGGCCCTGAAAACGGTTGATCCCCCGGGTCAGGGTATAGAGGTTGACTTCATTCCATCTTTTTAAGATCGAAGTCTCCCAGTTCTCCAGCCCCCATTCTCTGATCAGATAGGGGCCGAAGCATCGGTTGTGTTTGCTGTTCATGGTGTCCATGGCACAGCCGTCTGAATCTATACATATCAGATATTTTTTATCAGCCATGCGGCGTTCGTCCTCCTTATCCCATGCGCATCCGCTCCAGTTCCTCTGAATTATCCTCCACCCGCTTCTTGTTCAGCGGATAGATGAACATGAGCGAAAGAGCCACTGCCGCCAGTCCCACGCTGGGGACGATACAGGACATATTGAAGATCCGCCTGGTCACTTCCGGGTCAAAAGCTGTCGCCTGGCTGTATCCGATCATGCTCAAGAGCCATCCCACCAGACCGGAAGAAAGAGCCTGCCCGATCTTCCTGGCGAATGAATAGACGGAATAGATCGTCCCATCTTCCCGCACGCCGTTCTGGATCTCCGCGTCATCGATCACATCGGTGATCATGGCCCAGATGACCATATTGAAAAAACCGAGTCCCACAAAGGCCAATGTAAAAAAGACCACATAGACATAAGCATTTTCCGGACGCAGCAGCAGACACAGAAGATAGACGGCCGCACCTACCAGACAGGAGACGACCGAGAGTTCTTTTTTGCCATAGCGGGCGGACAGTTTTACTGCCAGAGGCGCACAGATCACCAGCATGGCAATACTGCTGGTCAGGGACGACAGGGACTGTGCCTGGGCAGAGCCATAAAAATTGGGAAATACATACCCGGCGATGCCCTGCATACCCAGCTGCGCCAGCAAGAGCAGGATCGAGGCGGCGATGATGCCCAACAGCGCCCGGTTGGTCACCAGGCTCTTCAGCAAGTTGCTCACGTCCAGTCTCTCGTTATTCGCCTCGATCGGCACCCGCTCCCAGACCAGTTTAAAACAGAGTATATAACAGATGATCGCCCCCACCGCGAACACCCCGGCGATGGCTGTCATCCGCGGACCGGAGAGTACCGTGTTGCCGTCCACCACCACAAAAGCGACGATCGGTGTGCCCGCTCCGATCACAAGTCCAGCCAGCGTCGCGCCGATGGTCCGCCAGGTAGACAATTCCGCCCGTTCTTTCGGATCGCTGGAGACTGCAGAGACCATAGAACCGTAGGGGATGTTCACTGCCGTGTAGAAGATAGAACCCCACAGGATATAGGTGACTGTCATCCAGACGACTTTAAATCCGTAAGACATGTTAGCCAGACCCGACTGATAGATCATGAAGGACGCGATCGCCACCGGCCCGCACATCCGTTTGATCCAGGGTTTGAATTTCCCGTCCTTTGTAGGTTTGGAACGATCCACGATCTGTCCCATGGTCACATCGGTAAAAGCGTCGATAAACCGCGCCGCCATCATCAGGGTGCCCACCACGCCGGGGGCGATGCCCATCACATCTGTGTAAAATTTCAACATAAAAGCGGATGATAAGATAAATGTAAAATCGTTCCCAAAGTCGCCGAACATATATCCGATCTTATCCATCATGCCAAACTGCTTGACTTCCTGTTGGTTTTCCATGTCTGCCCTCCCTTTTTTATTTGTGTATATATAATGGCAGTGTGCGCAGTTCCGGAAAAAAACATGCAGAGGAGGGCTGGGAAAATATGCCAAAAAAAGACCAGGGATGCAGACGTTCATTTTGTCTGCACCCCTGGTCTTTTTTCTAGTACTCCATCCAGTCAGAAATCATAGTTTGACTTTGCCTGGTCTGCACCAGTGCTAGAGTGTGTTTGAAAAATCATTCACGCCATCCGTACGCCCCACTTTGCGGTATACCTGTCCCAAATGAGGGAGGCGTAGCGGGCTACGCTGACAGAATGCGGGGCAGATCCACCGCAAAGTGGGGCATGCGGTTGGCGTGAATGATCTTTAAGACACGCTCTAAAAGGGCTTGTATGGTGAAGATCTATCTTTGCTGCAGGCGCAGCGCAGGTCCCTGAGTTCCAGTACCATCGGAAACCGCTCCTGACCTGTATACCCATATGGCCGTTCATCCTCCGGGTGAAAATGTGTAGCTGAAAAAAAGTCTTTAGAATCCTCCGTTGCCTCTACATAGATCTTCCTGATATCCTGATCGATCGCTGGAGACGCCATCAGCCGCAGCAGAAGATCCCCATAAGACTGCCTCCTGTGGTCTTCCAAGATCCCGATCTCAATGATCGTAGACCGATCGTTGATACAGCGGATCCCGCCCATCCCCGCAGGGACGCCATCCACCCAGAGGACTGCATAACGAGCATCCGGGTAAGGAAAGTGATCGGTCACATATCGGCCCTGGAAGATCTCAGTACGCAGCCTGCCCGCCAGATCCAGCTTTTCTTTATCTGTGACAAATTTTCCTGTTATCATATCATACCTCTTATATCCTATCCTGATACCTTCCATGGATCATTTTCAAACAATACCACATCCCTGGTCTTTTTATCGATATAGAAAGTCTCGGGCGCATCGATGCCTATGAGCATCATAGGGGTGGTCAACTGGTTCATCATGGGCATCAGATACCTCTGTACTTTCTCATATGAACCGCTGGCGCTGTCAATATTGCCCGCCCGTTTCATGGCTTCTGTCGCACATACATAGATCCCCATCCTGGTCTGGATCGCTTTTTGCACATGGTTCAATTCACTGGCCAGTACAGGTTTGAGGAGATTCCACGCGATCGCTTCCCCGTGGTTGAACGCCACCTCCACTGCAAACCCGTCTTCACACGCAAAATCCAGCCGCCACTCGGTATTTCCGATGATCCCTTCTGTGTCATTGAAGATATCGACTTCACTCTCCCACCCTGGGATCACCGATAAACGCTGTTTTAGCAAACGGTTGATGCTCGGCGTCAGGGACTTGAAATTCGTACCGCGCACTTTATGTTTCGCTTTCTGCTGGCGAAAATCGCAGATCAGGTCTACATCTGAGATGCTCTCCATCGCCTTTACAAATTCCCCGTACCGCGCACCCATATACGCATCATGCGCTATGATCGCATCTGCATGCCTGTGCGGATAAGATCGAAACCTCATATATCCTCCCTTTTACACGATCCTCTCTATACCTAGAGCGTGTCCTCTGTGAGAGAGCCATGTCCCCTACTGTTATAGAACATGATCGATCTTTTCAAAAAATCTTAAGATACCTCTTGACTTAAAGTACACTTTATGTTGTATCATCAATATAGACATCCTTTAGATCCATTATAAAAAGGATAGATCGGAAAGTCAATGAAAAAACTGTAGGGAGGATCTTTACAATGAGCAAAGCATTAGTAGCATATTTCAGTTCCAGCGGAGTGACCGGGAAAGTGGCCAAGAAACTGGCGGCAGAAACCGGTGCAGATCTGTTCGAGATCGTACCGGAAACCCCTTATACAACTGCAGACCTTAACTGGCAGGATAAGAAGAGCCGGAGTTCGGTGGAGATGAACGACAAAACTGCCGTCCGGCGATCCGTTCCAAAGTGAAGGATATGGGTCGATATGATGTCATTTTCGTCGGATTCCCGGTATGGTGGTACAGGGAACCCTCTATCATCGACACCTTCATGGAAGCCTATGACTTTAACGGAAAGACTGTTGTTCCTTTTGCCACATCCGGCGGGAGCCTGCTCGGAGATTCCGAAAAAAACATGCAGGCTCTGGCCCCAGGTGCAAAAGTAGGATCCGGAAAACGCTTTGCGGCAGACGCATCAGGGAAAACACTCGCTGACTGGGCATCCTCATGGATATGATGATGGCAGATCCGATGCGCTCCTGATGCTCACAGCACTGTGTCCCATAGCAGGGACATGAGATGGGCGTTATCCTCCGGCGCATTTTCAGTTTTAAAATATAAAGAATAAGACGGAACAGATCCCCTGTCTGTTTATTTTATAAACATGATAACAGGGATATAAAAAGGCGCAGATCACCCACTTTTTTGTGAGTGATCTGTCGTATGCGACATTTTTACTGATCAGTCAGAAAATATCCTTCATGTAGTAGGTAGCCGGAATGGACTCCTTTATCAACAAAACCATACTCTATAAATTCTTTCAAAAAAGAAGAGATCACACAGATGGCTGCGACAGGGATAGAGCTTACTTTGATCGGCTTATTTCTTTCGGAAAGTAAATGGGGATCTAAGAAAAGAGATCGCTGATACCGCCGCTATCCTTGGTATTACTATGGCATGATGTATCAGCCCCTGCTGCAACAAAAACGGAGTTTGGAAAAAATCGCAAATGACGTCAGTGGATATGATCATGACAGATCATTTGGCACTTACCATACAAGTACACAGATGGCGGCATTTCTGCTTGGATTGTATGACAGCGATAAAACGGCGGACTTTGTGGACAGGGAAACCTTTTCATTTGTTTGAGCCGCGATCCCAACATACAGGCGATCCACGGCATGACCAGAAAATGTCATAGATGGAGATGACCTCTGTTCACTCTTTTGCCTTACATATCTCACGCAGGGATGGGGTTTTACTTTTGGGGACCAGTGCATCAACAAGATGACTTCTGTATCAATTGTACCGCCTATTTTGCCATCTGCCGCGTTGATCTACACTTCGTTCCGGTCCGTGCTGAACATGTGCCACTGGCACATAGCACCGTTGATCGCCGTAGCCACCGCTACGCCTCATTCCTCCGCCTTACAAAGTGACAAGATATCCGGCACACTTTATTACAGAAATCAGCTTGTCGATACACGAGAGCGTGTCTGAAAAATGCTTTATGTCAACCGTACGTCACAATTTGTGGGAGATCTGTCCCGAATGAAGGCGGCGTAGCGGGCTATAGAAACCGAATACAGGCCAAATATACCACAAAGTGGGGCGTGCGGGTGGCGTGAATGATCTTTAAGACACGCTCTAGTACTCCATCCAGTCAGAAATTGTAGTTTGACTTTGCCTGGTCTGCATCAGTGCTAGGCAAAATTTTGACGGCGATGCGGTGGCATCGGTTAGAAATTTTAACAACGCAATGGTGCGGAGCAGACGGAGTCAAACTATGATCTCTGGCTGGATGGAGTACTAGAGCAGGCTGGCGTGATATTCTCTTAGCTGTTGCGCCTACATTTTATCAGTTGCTTTGGGGACTAATTTATGCAGTTCACTATACAGCAGGGTTTTACACATGAGATGCCACAGAATGACCGATTTATACTTCCCGCCGATCAAGTCGATCGTGGCTTCTACGGGACAGCTATAACTGCTTTTGCAATCTACACTCATCGAGATCCTCCTAACTTACCTTTTGGATAGTATATACCTAAAAAGTACATTCTTGCTTTTGGATTTGTTTGCGATATAATCATAGTGCAGGGAAACCTAAAATACAAGTTTAATAATAGGAGGGATACTTATGGGATTTTTAGAGATCGCGAGATCACGTTATTCTGTCCGTGATTACAAAAGCAGAAAGGTAGAGCCAGAAAAGCTGGAAAAGATCTTATTAGCTGCCCATGTCGCACCTACAGCTGCAAATTTACAACCCGTCCGTCTTATCGTTGTACAAGGAGACGAGGGATTGAACAAAATAGGAAAAGCGGCAGATCTTTATGGAGCGCCTCTGGCGATCATCGTTTGCTCCGAACATACGAAAGCATGGACTCGCCCGTTTGATAACAAAAAGACTGTTGATGTGGATGCGTCGATCCTTACAGACCACATGATGATGGAAGCAACTGAGTTGGGTTTAGGATCTGTATGGATATGTTATTTTAAACCCGATGTTATCAAACAAGAATTTGGGCTTCCAGATACCCTTGAGCCGATCAATATTTTAGCAATAGGATATGCAGACGGAAGTCCTGCTGACCCAGAACGTCATGGGTCACAGCGTATTCCGTTGGATCAATTAGTCCACTACGAAAAGCTATGAATGATCGAAACAAATGCTTGAGCATGATAACGCTCCCAGAAGATGATGCATAGAAACAGAGCCGATAAACTTGTGGGACCATCCCACATATTATCGGCTCATTTTATATTTCCATGTGAGCATGGTATACCTTTCCCCAGTCACATAACTGGGACAGGATCGGGTCAATGGTTGTCCCTATTTCCTTTAAAGAATATCCAACCTTAGGTGGGACTTCTGGAAAAACTTTTCTTATGATGATCCCTTGTTCTTCCAGTTCCCGAAGCTGTCCCGTTAATGTTTTTGTAGTAATGCTGCCTAAAAGTCTTTGTAGTTCGTTAAAGCGGATCGTCCCCTTTGATAAATGCCATGATATTTTCAGTTTCCATTTTCCTCTCAATATATCCAGGCCGACTTCAATGGGGCATTGGTCGTTGATCGCTTGTGTTTTTGCCATGGATACCTCCATCCTTTTCATATAGTGAGGTTTTCATCTCCCCATTGTTTCATATGCTCAAAGACGGGAATGAAGCTTTTTCCCAGATCAGTAAGGTTATATTCCACATGGGGAGGGATTTCTTTATGATCATAGCGGGTAATGGATCCGTCTGCTACTAATTCCCGAAGCTGCTTTGTCAGACTTGATCCCGTAATTTCGCTAATATGCCTGCGAAGCTCCCCAAAACGGTGTATATCCCGAAAAGCAATATAATAAATGATCTCGCTCTTCCATTTACCGCCTAAGATTTTTTGTATGGTAGAAACTATTTTGTATTATTCAATAGACAATATACTTTTTTCATTCCTACACCCCTTTCTGGAACAGTATAGCATACATTTCCTTACAGATCAATGTACCTTCTATATATGCACTATAAAAAGTAGAGTACTTGTAACATCATTGTACAAAAGTATGATCAGTATAGATCCCAGGAAGCGCCCTGCGGGTATACTGTATGCACAAAAAGACAGGCCATTTCTGGCTGTACTTATAATAAATGTAAGTTTTGCAGCCTGTATAAAAATGAGTGTTTCCGAATGTCACCTATGGAAAAATTTGAAGAAGATCTAGTACTCCACCCGGTAGTGTAAATAAGTTTGTGTTTTTATGCCAGTAGCAAAGGAGCAGATCCGACAGATCATTTCAGAAAACAACTTAAACAGCGTTACCGATGTCTATACCCTGCTCAGGGACAGTTTCAAAGATATTCTCCAGGAACTTATGGAGGCAGAACTGGATGCTGCCCTCGGTTATGAAAAAGATCATAAAGGAGATTTACAGACGGACAACAAACGTAATGGGCATTCCCCTAAAAATCTTAAGAGCCAGTATGGGGAGTTCCAAATCGATGTGCCCAGGGACCGCAATGGGGAGTTTGAACCCAAACTGATACCAAAATACCAGCGGGATATCTCCGGGATTGAAGAAAAGGTGATCTCTCTGTATGCACGCGGAATGAGTACCCGGGATATCCACGACCAGCTGAATGACCTGTATGGGATTGAACTGTCAGCAGAAATGGTCAGCAAGATCACAGACAAGATCCTCCCTCAGGTCAAAGAATGGCAGTCCCGCCCCCTGAACCCGGTATATCCATTTGTGTTCATGGACTGCATCCATTACAAAGTACGGGAGGATGGGCGGATACTAAGCCGTGCAGCCTATGTTATCCTGGGCGTGACAGCTGAAGGCTACAAGGAGATCTTAAGCATCACTGTCGGGGCAAATGAAACCAGTAAGTTCTGGCTGGGGATGCTTAATGACCTGCATGACCGGGGCGTGAAGGATGTGCTGTTTTTCTGTGTGGACGGACTTTCAGGATCCAAAGAGGCCATACAGGCGGTATTTCCCAAAGCAGAGATACAGCGGTGCGTCCATCCATATGCTACGCAACTCATTCAAATATGTAAGCTACAAAGACCTGAAAAAATTTGCCTCCGACTCCAAAGCAGTCTACAATGCCCCCAACGAGGCGGCAGCCCTTTCAGAGCTGGAAAACGTAAAAGAAATGTGGGGAAGAAAATACCCTTATGCCATCAGCAACTGGGAAAATAACTGGGAAGATGTCAGCCCTTTCTTTCAGTTCCCGGATGACATCCGCCGGATCATGTACACCACAAATATCATAGAAGGACTGAACCGCCAGTACCGGAAAGTGACGAAAACAAAAAGTGTATTTCCAAGTGATACATCTCTGGAAAAGAT
Organism: uncultured Lachnospiraceae bacterium; assembly: GCA_947652925.1. GTDB lineage: Bacteria > Bacillota > Clostridia > Lachnospirales > Lachnospiraceae > MGBC164599. Next base: position 3,122 of record CANTEW010000003.1, on the reverse strand, counting down.
ACTGTACCTGGCAAGCCAGAATGTAACGAAGAAATGGACGCAGAGATACCGGAACTGGGATCAGGTGCTCAACCAGCTGATCATCCATCTTTTCATCCTGCTGCATTTCCCGGAGTTTCTTTTTCGTTTCACGGCCAATCCTTTCCTGCTCCTCAGAATATTTCTGCTCCTCGGTCTTGTACGCCTCCGCCCGGTTCTTGTATTGGTCGCATTTCGTACATGTTCCAGTTTTGACATTGCAGGTCTCATATTCCGTGCATGAATAGCAGATTGATGTGATCCCCTCCGGATGCGGTGTCTCATAATCTCCACCCTGGTCTTCCTCTTCATGATATCCGGATTGTGAGGAACACTCCCAATCCTCCCCCTTTATCCCCAATCCTTCCGGCGGATCCATACCGATATTTTCCGTATCCTGCTGCCCCGTGTCAGATCCAGACACCGCCTCCGGCTCTCCGAAATTCTGCTTCTCTGCTGCCCTTTCATCTTTCAGCACCTTAATATCTTTGTGAGTGAGTCTCCCAATCCCCTTATAAGCTGCTAACGCCTCCCGCTGCTCATCCTCGGTCATACCCGACAACTCATAGGCAGCAGAAAACGTGATACGTTTTTTATTTAATTCCTGTTTAAATTCCGGGATCAAGTTATTGCTCACGCTCTCAATCTGTGCAACTTTTGTCCTGGATAACCACAACATAGATGCAATGACATCTCTCAATCTGCCTGAGTTCAGATCATACCCTTTTATCTGCTTCCCTGACGCCCGCAACCGCTCAAGAGAAGCTTTGAGACGCTGTTCCTCCTCAATGATGTCTGCAATGGTCTTTGTCCGATATGCGTTTGCGCTGATGATCTCAACCTGCTCCTCGTCTGCATCCTACGGCGCAGTCAATTTACATGTGGCGATATCAAATTCCTTATAGCCCTTTGAGACGAGCAATTTGAGAGCTTCCCACCGTCTTTCACCTGATACGATCCGATATCCACCAACCTCACACGGCTCATACACAAGTTCAAGATCCTGTTTTAAACCATGCAGGAGGATATCTCCCGCCAATCCCCCAATATCCGCCACTTTATAGAAATTCATTTCATTCCGATACATCTTGTAGATTGATATATCTTTTGTCCGAAATCTCGCTTTTGGAGACCCATCGATCCCCGCTTTACTATTTTTGTTCAGTGCATCCATGACGCTGAACCCCGTAGCCATGACCATCCCTCCGAATCTCTTTATTGATCTCTGACATTTTTTACTCAGTTAATTTTTGCTTTTTTGTCTCCGTCCGTTCAACATTTATCTCCCCTTTACTATTCTGTGAGATGCAGGCTTTTACTCCACCCCGCAAGTTTAATGTGACCTTGGCAAGCCCTCCCCTCCATTTCCTCCATTAATTCTCTCACGATACTCCGATAATCTTGTGAAACAACGCCATTATGAGAGAATCTCGGGAGGACGGTCATCCCGATCGTGGCCTTTTCAACCACGATCGAACGCCGGACGGGAGTGATGAACATATCGGATCCAGATGCTCCCCTCAGCCATTCCTCAAACTCAAGGGATGTCTTGTTTTTCTGTCGCATTGTCATTATCCCTTTTATCCGGAGTTTTGGATTGAATGATCTCAAATCCTCAATCTGCTCCTCAAGATTATGGATCGCCTCGTTTTCATATCCTCCCACTTTCACAGGCGCAATGATAATATCTGATGCTATCAAAATGTTGATCACCACCATGTCAAACAACCGTCCGCAATCACAAATACAATAGTCATACATCTCTGATACCTCGGTCAGTGCATCCCGTAGCCGTGTGACCTGATTATCCTCCTGTCTCATGAGCAGCTCCATATCTGTTTTCATGAGATACCCCTTCGCCGGGATCACATCAATGTGTGGATATCCCGTTGTTTTGATCAACTCCGATGTATGATGGTCTCCTCCGACACACACATGTCGCTCGAGCAGTTCGCTCATCCCTCTCCCCTCCGGTTCATAGCATCCGAATGTTTTTGATGTGTCACCCTGGGGATCTCCGTCAAGGACAAGCACCCTCTTTTCATTTTCCTCACCTAAAATATAAGCGATCGAATCAGCAGTTGTTGTCTTTCCAATCCCTCCCTTTGGCGACATCACAGCAACAATCTTCATAGACTTTTTCCTCCCGTCATATATAGATCGTATAGTATAGAGACATCTGCAGATCACTAAAACAAAACTCAGGCATTTCCTCTGGCTGTAATGGCCGCATAAGATCTGATCTTTCCCACTCCTTATGGCGGATCTCTGGAACAACCCTGAGTTTCTTTACCTCCTTATCTCGTATACTCTTATAGACCTGATCCCCACTCTGTCCATAAATAGGCATCAGTAATGCCACGAATCCAATAAACACCTCTTCCCCGCCTTTGTATATCCTTAATCTATCTGATTTTTCTATCACCCCGATGAGGTCCTCTAATATCATCATGCACCGCCTCTCTTGATCTTGCCCTCTTTTAAAATACTATTGTTTGGAAAACTCATACTCCACTCCCTGATGCTGATCCCCGCCATCACACACACCCTTTTTAATCCCTCGTCCTGCATGTTCCCCGGCAATCTGCAAATTTGTCCTTTTCTTCCAGTCCTGCGAATTTCTCTGCCATTTCCTCAATCACTTCTTTTCTCTCTTTTTTTGACATCACATCCCCCCTTGATTCCGTATTCTCTTGATTTCCTGCCCCACATTTTTTCCAGAATACTCCTGCAGAAGTTTTTCTGATATATGATAAGTCCATATTGAGGACCTTTTTACCGCTGTTCCAATCGGTAGTTTACCCTGCTGCATTGCTATCCTAACAAATTGCGGTGATACATTCAGGATTGCCGCAGCCTCGGTCGGCAATATTCGTCCTATCTCCACCGTCACCACCCCCTTTTTCTTATCCCGCTGCCCCTCCTGACATATAGTAAATGTACGACCATTCCCAATGCTCATGTACGGTAAAGAAGCAAGCAACCGAAAACAAGAAATAGACCGCCAACAGCCCACTATTCCGTATTTTTTCTTAAATCTTCTTAAAATCACTTGCTTGTGACGCAACGTAATGAGATATACTATTCGAGGAGGTGTGACATGG